>CAIRRW010000162.1 GCA_903881065.1 uncultured Bacteroidota bacterium | reverse complement strand
TCACCACATTTTTTATTACTTTGAATTTAAGTATTTAAGTGGCATTCCGACCGCCTGGCGCTATGTATTCTCACTCGTGACGATTTTTAAGTGGTGTAGTCACCACTTCACAAAGTAATACTACTGCTGCCAATTTCCCACCAAATAAATCTTATATTGAAAGAGCTTTGTTTTTAATGGTACTTTTAAAAAACAATAAATGAAAGATGATAGTATCAATTACTAAAATAGAATTAAAATCTTATTCAAAACTTTTTGCGTATTTAAAGTTTAACAGTCAAATTTTTGAAGGGTTAAAACACTCTAAGTGCAAAAAATATAAAATGACGGGCAATTGGAATTTGAAAGTTTGGTATACAATGACTTTATGGAACGATGAAAATGAAATTAATGATTTTTATCGTAATGGCAAACATTTAGAAGCTATGAAACAATCAAAAATATTTTCTTCTGAAATTAAAACCAAACGAATACATAAGGGAAATTTGATTGGCTGGCAGGAAGCTAAAAAGATAGTTAACAATATTTAATCATCCTTCTGCCACTAGTATCGGTAGTTTCCTGCTTCCCTTTTAATAAATAAATTTACAAGAAAATATTTATTTTACTTCATACGTTTCCGCATATAGCTCCAATAGGACTTGGTGTAATTTACTAAAATTTCCTCCCCTGCTTTTATATTCCGTGAAGCCACAATAAAACACTTATCACCGAATAAAACATAATCACTGTTGTTTTTTACACCTTTCAGGCGGGTAATGCCGGCCGCATCATTAGCATAGCGCGCTTTATATTGAGGGGTATGCATGGCATCAATGCATAGTTCCATTCGAACAAATAATAGGTATTGATCTTGTTCATTTCGGGTGCGACGGCGGTACTCATTATACCCAATTATTTCGCCTCGGTATTCAATTATTTTACTTTCTTTACTTATTGCTTTTGTGGTATATAATCCTTTACCAGCACCCGGCAAACGGGATTTTTTAATAATTAATGCCATTTTATAATACTGCAAAAGTAATAAAAGTAGAGTTGATACCACAAATGTACTACTCGTTTGTTTCTATTATAGATGATGGTTAGTGATATTCAAAAGCCCCAACATCAAAACTATTTCCCGCAGGGCGAGGGTAATTATCGAAATCGAAGATAATACCATAATTTGTAAGATTAATGCCATAATCAATAGCGGGAGAGGAACTTAAAAGGCGATAGTTGTTATGTAAAGCATCAACAAAATGTATTTCAGACATAATGCTATCGTAATAACCCTGCGGGTTGGTTGCCATTTGGCCATATTGTTCACCTAAGATTTGACCTGATTGCAAACCTTGTTCAATATAAGGCTGATAATAAGGTGTTACAGTTTCAGGTATTTCTTGCAAATATGGCATTGCGCTGTCAGCTGGGTTATCGTAACTTTTTCCGCCTCCAATTCCTAAAAATGCCATGATATTTCCCCTTACGTAACCGTTACTGTTTTAACTGTGCCGCTAACAAGCACCTTAAATGCGTCATCATCTGTGTC
>CAIRRW010000161.1 GCA_903881065.1 uncultured Bacteroidota bacterium | reverse complement strand
TTTTGTTTTTAATTATTATTATTTATTTATTACTGGTTAGTTCGTTGAGAAAGTAAGCTCGTTATCATTTGTTACGATAAGGTTTACTGTTTGGCTGTTTGTAGGTATTACATCAATAATGCTTTCACGATTATCAATGAAAATAGGTGCAGAAACTCCGTAGTGGTCACTGAGTGCATTGATAATATCAAGTCCTGCGTTTATCTTTCCGGCAGTGTTTACATCAGAATAAGGAACTCCGTTTAATAAACATTCGCAGCATTCATCTTCACCTCCATTAATCTGCAAGGCAAACATTTTGAATTTTACAAGTTGGAACTTGGAATTGATACGCTGTTCAATGGTTTCAATTTTCTTTTTATTGAAAGCATCAATGTTGAATTCTCGTTTTTCAAGCTCTGCCAGTTCCTGTGCAAGTTTCTTTTCCTGCTCGGATAAATCTTTGATCCTTGCATCTGTTTTTTGAATCTGCTCTTTGCTTTGCAGTCTTATTTTAAGTTTGTCAATGTCCGTCATCATAACAGAACGCTGACTTCTCAATTCCAGATTATCTATTGGAGCAATTTCAGGAATTACAAAGGCATCTACCTTTGATTGAAGTTCTTTTGTTTTATCCGAAATAACATCTTCCATTGATACTGTATTTTGCTTTTCAGATTCCAATGTTTCCAATTCCTTATCCAGTTCGGTAATTTTACCTTCATTGGTTTTCACATCTTCGGATAAATCGGCATTATTGGATTGCAGTTTTTCAATTTCACTATTCAGGAATTTACCTCTCTGTCTGATAACATCCAGTCTTTTTAACTTATCGTTATTGAAATTTTCAGTAAGCTGTGTTTTCATCGTTTCGATGTCGTCAGCTTCCATTGGTCTTTTGCAGGAAGGACAAATGAATTTGTTTGCATCAAATACAATTTCCTTTGCATTCTCTATTTCAAATTCTGAACGTTTGCTTTGTACTTCTTTGTCGAAAACATGAATCTGCGTTTCATTGCTTTTGATACTATTGAGAGCCAGGTCTCTTGAACGGATAAATGTTTGACGGTTTGATTTGGAAGTATTTATTTTCTGCTCGATTGCCTGTAATGCTTCATTCTTTGCTGATTTATCGGCAAACTGTGAATCCCTTAAATTACTTTTAAGGTTATTTAGTTCCTGATGCTTTTCAGCAATTTCATCATTCTGCTTTTTGTAGGCGGAAGATTTATCGTCCATTGATTTTTCAACATCCGAAATCTTACCTTCAATTTCCTTTATCTGTTTATTGATGTAATTGTAATCTTCAATCTGCGGTTTTGAAAGTTCCGCTTCTTCAATGCGAGTAGGGATTTTCTCGAGTTCATCCTTGATGCGTTTTTTCTCGGATGCAATTTGAGCGCGAAGTTCTTTAATGGTTTTATTTTTAAGAAGTGTAACGAGTGCCAATAAATCAGCATTATCTCCTGCAACATCTATGTCGGAAATGTTACCAGCCATTTTAGTAAGCACATCCCTTCTTTCAGTCCATTTCATACTGTTGAAGTAGTTAGGATTGGAAATCAGCTTGAATAAATTCTCGTTGATTATTTCATCAATCTTTGTTTTATACTGTGCCTGTGTGACAGGAACATCGTTAACGAAATAGGATGTTTCGTGTCCTGAAAATTCTGATTCTTCCGAACCTTTCCTTTTTATCCATTTCTCACGAAATTCCTTTCGAAGATGATTTTCTATACCATCACATTCAATAAGTCCTGAAACTTCATGTTTCAATCTGTGAATGGCATTGTTGTTTTTGTCAAGAGTTTTGATATTGAACTCCTTTTCATCTTCACTGTTCTTTCCGAACATAAGCCATGTAAAGGCATCAAAGATGGTTGTCTTTCCGGTTGCATTACGACCTGAAATGTTTGTTTGCCTGTCACCGAAATTAACGGTGAGGTCACGAGTTGCTTTAAAGTTTTGGAGTTTTAAACTCCTGATGATAATTTTCATTTTTTTGTTTTGTTGTTAGTTATTATTAATTGTTATTAGTAAGCTCCTTGTCTATTTGTTTGATTTGATTTTGAATGTCGCTATAATCAAAATCCTCTTTCAATACTTTCATTAGCAGTTCACGGCAGTTTTTAAGTTCGGAAATAGAGGACTGGTAGTTATTCCAAAGCCTTATCCTCGCTCCTACACTGTTTTGTTTTTCTAATTCAGGCATGATTAGTTGATATTATCGGTTAAACGATTATTGAATATTCTTTTTGATTGCATATAAAAATGCTGCTTGGCAAATTTCTTCAGGTTAAGAACTATTCTTCTTGTGATTACATCCTTACCTAATGTATCAGGTATCCTGTTGTAGTTTTGCTGTATTTTATTTTGGTACATCATGATTAATTTTTATTTGTTTCGGTTGATAAAATGATTTTGTTTGAAGGATAGAAGGTTATTGATTTAGCTGATGAATACAGGTGTACAACATATTTCTTAATTGCACTGCTGTAAACTAAATGCACCGGATGAAACTCTTTCAATGGTTTGAAGCGCATGAACTCCGCAACTGCTTCTACATAGTTGTTATTCTGCATTTCCGTTTGTACCGGAAGTTCCATTTCTAATTGTGCTGTTCTCATATCTTATCAAGTATTATTTGTTTTGAATCAAGCATTGCAGCTACTTTATAGCAGTCTGATTTTTTATAGATAAATGACTTTACTCTCGGATAGCGTGGAAGTACATTCTTATCTTCAGAGAGTTGTTTCAGATAGCGAACATTTGTAAGTCCTATAATTCTACAGGCTTCTTTGGCATCGCAATAATCTGTCTGATTAGATGCGAGAAGGTTTTTTATTTCCTTCAGCTCACTTACTAATATTGTTTCTGCTTCACTCATTTTTTAATCGTCTGCATAAGAACCATCATCGACTCCGTCAATTGGTCCCCACTGGTTAATTACTTTTTTCATTATGCTTTTTCTTTTTCGATTGCATCTTCATAATTAATTCCGAGTTCGGATTCAATCACTGTCAATGCTCCGATTGTGGTTAGCATTACATCGTTACTATCAATGTAACGTTGGATGGTTACGTTACTTTTCTTTAGTACATCCTGTAGCTTTGCTTTTATAACATTGCTCGCATCGAGTGCTTTTAAAGTTTTTTTGTTGAGTTTCATTTTTAATAATTTGTTTGTTTATTAATTTTTATTATACCTTTGTTTCAGATTTGAATTATTATTGTTTCAAATTC
>CAIRRW010000160.1 GCA_903881065.1 uncultured Bacteroidota bacterium | reverse complement strand
TCAACATTTCAAAGCGGTTGCAAATGTTATTTTAAGTATTGTTTTAATACTATTTTCAATCAAAACATTTTCAAGAAATACCGAATGGAAAAACAATCAAACACTTTATTTTGCAGATGCTGATTCAGCGCCTAATAGTGTTCGAACTAATTTATATGCAGCTATCAACTATGTATTAAAAGCAAATGATGAAACGGACAATAAATTACAAATACAAGATTATAATAAAGCTGTTTTATATGGTGAACGATCACTTGCCATTTTTCATAACTATCCCGATACTTATATAGTTTTGGGAGATGCTTATTTGGGGATTCATGATTATTTTAAGGCCGCAGATAATTTGCTTCTTGCAGATAATTTTATTTCCTCTAAACCTTTAGTAAAAGAACGGGTAAATAGATTAAGTAGTCTTTTGCAAAATGAAGGATATAAGTTTTATGCACAACATAAGATAAATGATGCCCTCCAATGTTTTCAGAAATCCGTGGAATTAAATTATAGTAATGTTGAATCATGGTACAATTTAGGGGGTATCTATTTTTCAATCAACAATACTAAAAACGGTAATGAAGCATGGCAAAATGTGGTAATTTTATCTCCAAATCACAAAATGAATAAAGAGGACTTTGAAAAGTAACTGTTTGATTATCCTTTGTAAACATCTGCAATAAGTCTCGCTCTATCAACTAATTTTATTGCCAATAATATATTTTTATATCTTAGGGCAATATGATTAATTAGCAGTTATTTTTATTAATGCTTGAGCCAAAAAAACAAAACATATTTACTTCTTTCATTTCAAAGCCCTATTTTATATTACTTATATATATTGTTATCGCTGCAGGTGCAGGTGTTCAGACCTATTTCCAGGATATCTTCTCTCCATTTAAAGTAGGTTCTTACGATTTCATTTTGCACAGCTCAATGAATAATTACACCATTTATCAGGATTCCTTTTTTCATCTTATTCAACATAAAACCATGTATGATTATCATTGGAGCGAGTATTATGATTTGTATTTATACAGTCCTTCGTTCCCATTTGTTATTATGCCGTTTGCTCTGCTTCAAAAATATATTGGAGTAGTATTGTGGTGTATTTTTAATGCATTGGCATTATACTTTGCAGTGAGATTATTAAAAATTGATGAAAAGAAAAAAGTCTTTATTCTTTGGTTTATCCTTTTAGAATTACTTACGGCGATACAGAATGTGCAGGTAAATCCATTGGTTTCAGCATTATTTATTTTAACTTTTGTTGCTTTCGAACGGAAGAGAATCGGGCTTGCCGCTTTATTTATTGCATCAAGTATGTTTATAAAAATATTCGGGATTGTTGGCGCTGCTCTTTTTATATTATATCCGCAGCGGTTAAAGTTTATCGGTTATATGATATTCTGGAGTTGCATTATATTTTTATCTCCATTGATATTTATTTCTTGGGGAGAACTCATAAAGCAGTATTATGGCTGGTATACAACGGTTATCAATCTTCATTCGAAAAATGAAGGCGACTTTTCCGCTATGCAATTACTAGCTTCCAATTTACATTTTACATTGAGTGATGTTGGCAGGTATGCAATGCAGGGCACGGCAGTTATTTTATTTTGCATAAAATATATTCGTTATAAATCATTTCAGCATCCGCAATACAAGTTATTGTTTTTAGCATCTATATTAGTGTGGACAACAATATTCAACAATGCTGTGGAGTCGCCAAGTTTTATTATTGCGATTACCGGAGTAGCCATTTGGTATATTGCCGATGAAAAAAACAAATTGAATCTTGCTTTGCTTATCTTTGCCCTTATTTTAACAAGTTTATCGCACTCGGATTTATTTCCTAGATATTTAAGAGACCACTTTGTTGACCCTTATGCATTGAAATGTTTACCGAGTTTTTTAATCTGGTTGAAAATAGAATACGAATTGATTTTTAGAAAAAGAAAATTGTCTCAACCGATACATGCCTGAAAATAAAATGGAGATTATTCATCTGGATATTATACAGCCCTGCTACAATCCGCTTCCGGATTGGGAACAATCGGTATGGCTGCATTTTAATGATGTAATGAAATTACTTCCCGGTGTTACCATTAATTTAATTATTGTGAATGATGGCTCCAGGAAAAATATTAATCCGGAGGCAATACAATTTCTAAAAGACAGAGTAAAACACTTTCAATTTATCAGTTATGAAAAAAATAAGGGCAAAGGCAATGCCCTGCGGACAGGAGTAAAGGCTAGCAAAGGACGAGTTCAGATATATACCGATATTGATTTCCCGTATGAACTTATTCATATAAAAGAAATATATGAACTGCTTGTAAACGGCGCTGATGTGGTATCGGGCATACGTAAAGAAAATTATTACCAGACACTTTCGCCAATGCGATGGGTGGCATCAAAGATGTCGCAGATATTAAACAGATTGTTTTTGAAATTACCTTTCAATGATACTCAATCGGGCATAAAAGGAATAAATAGAAAGGGACGATTAATATTTTTGCGAACCACAATCGAGCGCTATCTGGCAGATACAGAGTTTTTGGCATTGGCTGCCAAGACAAGAAAGTTGAAACTTGTTCCGCACGAAGTTTCGTTGCGTGAAGGAATTATATTATCTAAAATGAGTTTCAAAACATTTATGAAAGAGCTTGGCAATTTTATAAGAGTGTATTCAATTGTATTTAAAAGAAAAGTATAACCGCTCATGAAAGTATTGTTGACATTCGATTTGGAGGAGTTTGATATTCCTGAAGAATATGGAACCACAGTGGAATTTGATAATAAAATAAAAGTTTCTACCGACGGACTTATTAAAGTTATTGACTTGCTCATTAAGCATAATATAACGTGTACATTTTTTACAACTGCCACGTATGCCTTGCAGAAAGAGGAACTCATTAAAGCTATTTCACAAAAACATGAGATAGCTTCTCATGGATTTTATCATTCTTCATTTAATGTATCTGATTTAAAAAATTCAAAAGAAGCTCTTGAAAAAATAATTGATAAGCCTGTAACGGGCTTTCGTATGGCGCGATTGGCACCTGTAGATGATATGGAAATAGAAAAGGCGGGATACGAGTATAACTCATCTATGAACCCTACTTATATTCCCGGCAGGTATAATAATCTGGATAAACCGCGCACTGCTTTTTATGTTGGCAAGGTATTAAATATTCCTACTTCGGTATCCCCGGCATTGCGTGTGCCGCTGTTCTGGCTGAGTTTTAAAAATTTTCCGCTTTGGTATTTCAAGTCGCTGGTAAAAAAAACATTGAAGCGCGATAAAGTAGTTTCCCTCTATTTTCATCCATGGGAATTTACTGAAATAAAACAATACGGATTGCCAAAGTACATCAGCAAACATAGTGGTGATAAGATGTTGCAGCGACTGGAGGAAACTATACTTTATTTAAAACCTATAGCCGAGTTTGTGACGATGAATGAATATGTAACTGATTTTAAAAATAATAAATAACTGAATTCCCAATGAAAAAGCCTTCTTTCGATGATATATATATGGAACTTGCCGAAAACCTTGCGAAGCGTTCGCATTGTGTGAAAGCAAAAGTGGGGGCGGTGCTTACCAAAGATACACGGATTATTTCGGTGGGATATAACGGACCGCCTGCAGGCACGCATAATTGCGATGAGGAATATCCCGAAACAGGATGCCCCAGAGACAGCAAAGGCAGCTGTTCGCTGGCGTTACACGCCGAACAGAATGCTATATTATATGCTTCAAAAAACAATGTACCTATTGAAGATTGTACACTGTATGTAACCCTTTCGCCGTGTATTGCATGTGCGCGCGTTATTTTTACCATCGGCATCAAAAAGGTATATTATATGAATTCGTATGCCGATTTTAAAGGACTGCCTACTGATGAAGGTGTTGATTTCCTTAGGAAATTTGGCGTGGAAGTTGTTCGATATCAGAAATAGGTCTAATTTATGACACCTAATTCTTTACCCACTTTTTCAAAAGCAGCTAGAGCTTTATCAATATGTTCTTTTTCGTGAGCAGCCGAAAGCTGTACACGAATACGAGCCTGCCCTTTAGGCACTACAGGGTAAAAGAATCCAATAACATAGATCCCTTCTTTTAATAATCTATTTGCAAAATCCTGTGCCAGTTTGGCATCATAAAGCATCACTGGAACTATTGCCGAGTCACCATCTTTGATTTCCAAACCGACCTTTTTAATTCCTTGTTTAAAATAATTTACATTCCATTCTAACTTGTCGCGTAGCGTAGTTGCCTCACTTAGCATATCCAGAACCGCTATTGAGGCACCAACAATATGAGGTGCTAATGAGTTAGAAAATAAATAAGGGCGCGAACGCTGACGAAGCATATCAATAATCTCTCTTTTACCTGTTGTGAACCCTCCCATTGCTCCACCAAGAGCTTTCCCGAGAGTTCCTGTTATAATATCAACACGGTGCATTACGTTTTTTAATTCCACAGTTCCTCTTCCTGTTTTCCCAATAAAGCCTGTAGCATGACTCTCATCAACCATCACCATTGCATTGTATTTTTCAGCAAGGTCACATATTTTATCCAATGGAGCCACAAAACCATCCATAGAAAATACTCCATCGGTTACTATCAATCTGAAACGTTGTGCTTGAGCCTGTTTCAATTGTTCTTCCAAATCCTCCATATTAGAATTCCTGTATCGATATCGTTGTGCTTTACACAATCGCACACCATCAATTATAGAAGCATGATTTAATTCATCAGAGATAATTGCGTCTTCCTCTCCAAGCAAAGGCTCGAATACACCGCCATTTGCATCAAAACAGGCAGCATATAAAATCGTATCTTCCTGTCCAAGAAAAGTTGCAATTTTTTGCTCCAGTTCTTTATGAATATCCTGTGTTCCGCAAATAAAACGGACACTGCTCATCCCATATCCATGTTTATCCAGCGTTTTATGAGCAGCTTCTATCACTTTTGGGTGAGAAGATAATCCCAAATAATTATTAGCGCAAAATATAATTACTTCCTCGCCCGTACTCACTTTCACTACTGCACCCTGCTCGGTAGTCAGTATCCGTTCTCTTTTAAACAAGCCGGATTCATCAATGTTTTTTAATTCAGCCTGCAAATGATCTTTAAATTTTCCGTACATATTGTTGGTTTTAAATTTTTCTTCGACAAAGATATAGTAATCTCCAATTCACTAAAGAAATATTAATTAGTACTTTTAATCCCGATTTCATTTAGTATGAAATCGGGATTTTTATTTAGGTCAAGCAAATGAAAAAACAAGAAACAATAACTCATATAGTTAACTGGCTTAATCATTATTCTGAACAAAGCGGAACCAAAGGTTTTGTAATAGGTATCTCCGGAGGAATAGATTCTGCGCTTACTTCCACACTTTGTGCAATGACCGGGAAACCTGTTATTTGTCTGAACATGCCCATTCATCAGCACAAAGCAGAGTACGATCGAGGTCACGAACATATTACCTGGTTAAAAATAAAGTACCAAAATGTTACATCACACGAAGTAGAACTTACCGAAACATTCCATTCTATTTATAATGCCTTCCCGGAAGAAATTCGTGATTGGCTTACAATGGCAAACACACGTGCACGTTTACGAATGACAACTTTATTTGCTTTTGCAGGACATCATAAAATGCTGGTAGCAGGTACTGGAAATAAAATAGAAGATTTCGGAATCGGTTTTTTTACTAAGTATGGTGACGGAGGAGTGGATATAAGTCCAATAGCCGACTTAATGAAATCGGAAGTATTCGCGCTGGCAAGAGAATTGGAAATAATAGAATCAATACAGGTTGCTCCTCCTACCGATGGACTCTTTGCAGATTCAAGAAGCGATGAAGATCAGATTGGCGCTACTTATAATGAGTTGGAATGGGCGATGAAGTTCATTGCCAGCCCGCATAATTTTGAAACTCTCAACGAAAGACAAAAACTGGTGCTTGATATTTATACTACACGAAATAAAATAAATCAGCATAAAATGACGCCGATTCCTGTATGCATTATTCCTGATGAATTAAAGTAAATCAATAATATGATAGAAGAGCTTTATTCTCATTTCCTTGATAACCCTCTTGTATGCACTGATACCAGAGAGATACACCCCGACAGTATTTTCTTTGCATTGAAGGGCGACAATTTTAATGCCAACCAATTTGCAGAACAGGCTTTAAATTCGGGTAGTTCTTTTGCTGTGATTGATGAAGATAAATATAAAAAAGATGAAAGATATATTCTTGTAAAAAATGTATTGACTTCGCTTCAGGAACTGGCGAATCATCATCGCAAACAATTAACTATTCCAATTATAAGCATCACTGGCACAAATGGCAAAACCACTTCCAAAGAATTGGTGAATGCGGTGCTAAGCCAAAAATACAAAGTGCAAGCCACAAAAGGCAATCTTAATAATCACATTGGAGTGCCACTTACTTTATTGAGTATTACTAACGAGCACGAGATTGCAATTATAGAAATGGGAGCCAATCATCAAGGTGAAATAGCAATGCTTTGCAACATAGCCGAACCTGATTTTGGTATGATAACTAATATCGGGAAAGCGCATTTGGAAGGTTTTGGCGGCGAGCAGGGAGTGATAATAGCAAAGAGCGAAATGTATAAATACATACAGCAAAAGGGAGGCAAACTTTTCGTCAATGTCGATAATGAATTGTTGAATAATCTTTCAAATGGCATAAATAGAATTACTTATGGAACAAATGAAAGCTGTGACTTTATAGGTAAATTTATTGAGAGCAATCCTTTTGTAAAATTAAAGTGTAAAACAAAAAGTGATACATATAATATAGATAGTAAGTCTGTCATTGAAACTCAACTGATAGGAAAATATAATTTCGAGAACATAGTAGCAGCTGCTTGTATCGGTAATTATTTTAATGTTACCGAAGATAATATTAAAGCAGGACTTGAAAATTACATCCCTTCCAACAATCGTTCGCAGGTAATGCAGACAAAAAATAATTTATTGTTGCTCGATGCATATAATGCAAATCCTTCAAGCATGAACGCAGCTATTGAAAATTTTGCTCAAATGAATCAACCTAATAAAATGGTTATTCTTGGGGATATGCTTGAGTTAGGAAATGAAAGTGAAAAGGAACATAATTCCATTATTGATTTATTATTGAAAAGAAATATCAGTAATGTTATTCTGGTTGGTCCTTATTTTATGGAAGCTGGAAAAAGCATGAATGCCAAGATCTTTTCAACTAGTTTAGATGCTTTGGAATATTTAAAACAAATCAACCCAAAAGAATTCACCATTCTTATAAAGGGTTCACGCGGCATTAAATTGGAAAAGGTTATTGATGTTTTGTAAGTGTTTATTAAATATGCATAAAATCTTCCACCCCAAAAAGTTTTATTACATTTGCGCTCCATAAAAAACGGAGAGGTGTCAGAGTGGTCGAATGAGCAAGCCTGGAAAGTTTGTATACTCGCAAGGGTATCGCGGGTTCGAATCCCGCCCTCTCCGCAAAAATAATCCAGCCTTGAAAAATAAATTATCTCTCGACAATAGTTTATTACTTTTAATTTTATTGGTAGCAGTTGTTCTTCGTTTTTGGAACTACCCGAATATGCCGTTTATGCACGATGAATTAAGCGCATTGGCTCGAACTCATTTTAATTCCTTATCTGACCTTATTGAAAAAGGTGCAGCTACTGACGGGCATCCTATAGGTGTACAGGTATTTTTATATTATTTCACCAAATTATTTGGCGACAATGAAATGGTGGTCAAGTTTCCATTCCTCATCTGCGGATTAATCTCGATAATTGTAGCTTATCGTATTTCTAAATTCTGGTTTAATAGTTCTGTAGGGCTTATTCTTGCTGCATTTATGGCAGTGTTGCAATATTTTGTAATGTATAGCCAGCTTGCAAGGCCCTATAGTATTGGTGTTTTATTTTCATTGCTTATGGTTTGGTATTGGAGTAATTATCTATTCAAAACCGAATCAGGCAAAATAAAATACTTAATAGGTTATATTCTTTCCTCTGTTATATGTGCTTACGTTCATCATTTTGCCTTTCTTTTTTTAATAATTGTCGGCATAACTGGGTTCTTTTTTATTAATAAACAGAATTGGAAAGGCTACCTTTTAGCATCAGTCAGCATTCTTGCTTTGTATATTCCACATATAAATATTACACTTTATCAATTGGGCAAAGGCGGAGTAGGCGGTAGTAATGGTTGGCTTGGCAATCCAAATGTTGATTGGTTATTTAATTTCCTTCGCTATTCTTTTCATTATTCATATAGCATGTTTGCTCTTTGTTTTGTATTAATTGCATTTAGTATTTACTTTTATTCTGATAAAATAAAGGCGATACAAAAATTCAGAATCATAGCTTTATTCTGGTTTTTAGCAGTTTTTTTTATTGAATATTTTT
>CAIRRW010000159.1 GCA_903881065.1 uncultured Bacteroidota bacterium | reverse complement strand
TGTAAGTAAAACTTATTAAAATACCCAACCCTATATGCATTCCAATACCTCCACGAATTTTACGGCTGGCAATAGATACGCCTATTAATGTAAGTATAAAAGTTGCTATTGGGAAAGAAGTTCGGCTGTATTTGCTAATTAACGAAACCTCTATATTATCAGAACCTTTCAGCCGTTCGGAAACTATATATTGATTAAGTTCGTTATAATCCATCGTTTCCACAGTATTATCCTTCCTTCCAAATTCCTTTGGTGTAAATTCAAAAGTTGTGTCAATTAGGGCGCCCTTTTTTATATATTCATCAGCTCCATTGATTGTACGAATAAAATAATTTCTAATCAGCCAATGGCTTTTTACGCTGTCCCATTTAATCGTTTCAGCCATTAGTTTATAATATAAATTACCTTTATTAAATTTCTCTATTGAAAACCTATAGCCAGTATTTTCCTCGGTAGCAAATCGTTCGAGATAAATGTAATTGTCAGGTGCTATTTGTTTGTGAATATTCCTATCACGGTTATGAAACTGGTCGTGTATATACCTATCTTCAAATTCAATTCGTTTTTTGGTGGCATGAGGTATTAAAAAATTATTGAGATAAAGCGATAGCAATGCAATAACAACAGCAGAAACCATATATGGCACCAATATTCTGTTATAACTCACTCCACTACTCAATATGGCAACAATTTCGGTGCGTGTAGCCATCTTTGAAGTAAATAAAATTACTGCAATAAATGTGAAAAGTGGGCTGAAAAGACTGACGAAATAAGGAATAAAGTTGAAATAATAATCTACAACAATAGCTTTTAGCGGGGCATCCTTTGCCAGAAAATCATCTATCTTCTCTGAAATATCAAATACCACAACAATTAAAATTATAAGTGCCATGGAGAAAAAGAATGTCCCCAAAAACTTTTTAATTATATAGATGTCGAGTATTTTCAATAGTTATTGTTCTTATTTCGATTGTTTAAGACTTTGCAAATCTATGTTTTATTTTCATTTACTGGCAATCATATACGCGATGGTGAGTAAAAGTTGTCTTTTACTGGCAATCATATACGCGATGGTGAGTAAAGGTTGTCTTTTACTGGCAATCATATATACGATGGTGAGTAAAAGTTGTCTTTTACTGGCAATCGAATACGCGATGGTGTATAAAAGTTGACTTTTACTGACAATCTTATACGCGATGGTGAGTAAAAGTTGTCTTTTGCTCACCATCGCGTATTGGAAGGTTTATAAAAATTGTTTTTCCCTTTTTCTCACGAAGCTTTTCATTAGAAAAATCAATCATTAAAGCCTATTATTCATTTGTTTCACCATTTTATCCTTCCATTCTCTGAAAGTGCCTGCAATAATTTGATTACGAGCTTCACCTACAAGCCATAAATAAAAAGCAAGATTGTGAATACTTGCAATCATTGCGCCAAGCAATTCCTGCGAATGCACCAAATGACGCAAATATGCCTTTGTATATTCCCTGTCAACATACGATGTGCCGTTTTCATCCAAAGGCGAAAAATCATTTTTCCACTTTTCATTCTTTATATTGATTACGCCATTTTGAGTGAAAAGCAAACCATGACGCGCATTGCGGGTAGGCAACACACAATCGAACATATCGATGCCTAATGCTATACTCTCCAGAATATTTATCGGAGTGCCCACTCCCATTAAGTAGCGAGGTTTGTCCACAGGTAAAATATTGCAAACTACTTCTGTCATTGCATACATATCTTCTGCCGGCTCACCTACCGATAATCCACCGATAGCATTCCCTTCTCGATTTTCGTTGGCAATAAACTCTGCAGACTTTTCACGCAAATCTTTATATACACTTCCCTGAACAATCGGAAACAGCGTTTGCGAATATCCATACTTCCCATCGGTTTCATCAAATCGTTGGCAGCAGCGCTTCAGCCAGCGATGTGTCATATCAAGTGAGCGTTTTGCATAATTATATTCACATGGATAAGGAGTACATTCATCAAAAGCCATAATAATATCAGCACCAATTGTACGCTGAATATCCATCACATTTTCAGGAGAAAAGAAGTGTTTGCTGCCATCAATATGCGACGTAAACTTAGCACCTTCCTCTGTAAGCTTTCTAGTGTTGGATAACGAATATACCTGATAACCGCCGCTATCAGTAAGTAATGGCTTATCCCAACCATTAAATTTATGCAAACCTCCTGCCTGCTCTATTATTTCCAAGCCTGGGCGAAGATATAAATGATAGGTGTTTCCAAGAATAATCTGTGCTTTAATGTCCTCTTTCAGTTCGCGCTGATGAACTGCCTTTACGGTTCCAACTGTACCAACCGGCATAAAAATAGGAGTTTGAATTGTGCCGTGGTCGGTAATTATTTCTCCTGCTCTTGCCTTGCTGTTTTTGTCAGTATTTGATATATTGAATTTCATATATGTACCTCGAATTACTAATTTTTACAAATTACAAATCTAAACCTAGTATTATTATCCATTTCATCAATGCTTTATTACTCAACTACTCGTAATTCGCCTCTATTCGTAATTCGTAGAAATAAAATTGTTAATTACTTTGTATAAAAGGTGCCAAAGATACTACAATAGATAGTAAGTATAATCTATTTTTGCACTCCGATAAAAAGCGAATTAAATAGATTTATTTCAATTGGCAAATTCGTAATTCAAATAATATTCGTAATAATTAGTAATGGATTGGTCAACATTTAAGGAAGTTTCTGTAGGATTAATTATTTTCGGTGTATTCGTCTTTGCTCTATTAATACAGCTTTGGTACTATCTATTTTTCTTTAGCAGATTAGCTTTCTACAAAAAAAAGGAAGTACCGCTTACCTCTCCTCCTGCATCCATTATTATCTGTGCAAAAAATGAAGACCACAACATAATAGATTTCCTTCCATTGATATTTTCACAAGAATACCCTGAATTTGAAGTGGTGGTTGTCAACGATTGTTCTTGGGATAATACAGGAGATATTCTGAATGAATTCGCAAAGAAACATAGTAATTTGAAGATTGTAACAATCAAAGAAAACGAACATCATTCGCACGGAAAAAAAGTTGCATTAATGATGGGAATAAAAGGAGCAGCACACGAACATTTATTACTTACTGATGCCGATTGCAAGCCTACAAGTAAAGATTGGCTGATGAACATGATGCAGCAATTTAATGATGAAACAGAAATTGTTTTAGGTTATGGTGCATACGAAAAACAAAAAGGGTTTATCAATAAAATCATTCGCTTCGATACTTATTTCATAGCATTGCAGTTTCTCTCCTTTGCCTTAGCTAGAAGAACATATATGGGTATTGGTAGAAACCTTGCATACAAAAAATCATTGTTTTTTAAGATGAAAGGATTTGCTTCACATTATCATATTGAGTCGGGTGATGATGATTTATTTGTGAATGAAGCAGCAACTGAAAAAAATACCAAAGTAGAATTAAACAGTAATAGTTATACTGTATCAAGAGTAAAAAAAACAATGAAAGAATGGATACGTCAGAAACGCAGGCATGTTACTACTTTCAATCAATATAAATTTGGAAGTAAATTCCGTTTAATAATGGTAAGTGCAAGTCAGTATTTATTCTTCACCACAATAATCATTTTATTAATACTTAAGTTTCAGCCAATAATTGTTTTATCTTCCTTGGTACTCAGACTAATTATACAGCTACTTATTTTTAATAAATCAATGAAACTTCTTTCAGAGAAAGATTTATTAGTATTTTCGCCTATCATCGAGTTAGTCTTAATGGTTTTATATCCATTAATTACATTATTAAACAAGTTTAATAAAACAAATAAGTGGAAATAAAGGACGGACAGGAATCGAAACCAAACCTTAGCGAGAAAGGTGCGTACGACCTCATTCTGATTCGTGCCGCTCTTGATAATGGAGATCAGAAAGCCTATGCCGAATTAATGAGCCGTTATCGCGAATCGCTTTATGCAATGGTTTTAAAGATTGTTGGGAACGAAGATGATGCCGATGATTTAACTATTGAAGCATTCGGAAAAGCGTTTCTTCGATTAGAAAAATACACTCCTACATTTGCATTTAGTACCTGGTTATTTAGGATAGCATCGAATAGCTGTATAGATTTTGTACGTAAGAAAAAACTTAGTACATTATCTATAGACAGACATGTTGAAGATGATGAAGGACATGCTTTAACGTTTCAATTACCAGCTCATGGTTTAACTCCTGAAGAAGATTTGGTAAAAAGACAAAATGTTGAAATGGTAAGAGGAGTGGTCGATAAGTTAAAACCACATTATAAACAACTTATTGAGATGAAATATTTCGATGATTTATCAATCGAGGAAATTTCAATTAAAATGAATATGCCCACAGGTACTATCAAAGCCCAACTTTTCAGAGCAAGAGAATTTTTGGCAAACATAATTACAAACACCAATAGTAAAAAAAACAAACAGGATTCAAAGAATAATCCGTAGTGTCGAAGTATTATTATTAGTCCCACGAAAATATCAAATGAATACTTCAAGTAACTCCTCTTCTTCTTTGAATGATGAACTAAAGGGGGAAGCTATCATAAAACATTACTTCCCTGGTATCACTTCTAATCAACTTCAGCAGTTTACGCAATTACAAAATTTATATGAGCATTGGAATTCGCAGATAAATGTTATTTCACGCAAGGATATAGATTTTCTTTATGAAAAGCACATATTACATTCATTGGGAATAGCAAAAGTAATTGAGTTTAAACAGAACACCAATATCATGGATGTTGGCTGTGGAGGTGGTTTTCCCGGTATTCCACTAGCTATTTTATTCCCTGCAGTAAACTTTTACTTAATTGATTCAATTGGTAAAAAGATTAAAGTGGTGAATGAAATTGCAAATTCATTAGAATTAAAGAATGTACAAACTGCTCATATAAGAGCAGAACAAGTAACAGGGAAATTTGAATTTATCATTAGCCGTGCCGTTACAGAGTTTCCAACTTTTTATCGATGGGTTCAAAATAAAGTGAGCAAGAAACAATTTAATAATCTACCAAATGGAATTTTATATTTAAAAGGTGGAGATTTAGAAGAAGAATTTAAAGAATTTAAAAAGAGAGTACTGTTTTATAACTTAAATGATTATTTCAAGGAAGAGTTCTTCGAGACAAAAAAGGTAGTTTATTTACCTATGTGATTAAGAGTATTCGCGTCGCTCTTAAGATTTTTCATTTTTTATAAACTTACTAAATTATAACCATCTCTTATTTCAAACACTTTTTTAAGAACCATAAATAAAGCCAAAAACTTAATAAATTATTCAGAAATCGGGGAATTTGAGAATTGATGGATAATATAAATTTGATAAACAGGGTATTCCTTATGATATTTATAATTTGAAGCTATCTGTTTATAAATTAAATTCAAGGGGTCAGTAAATTCAGTACCAGCCTGTATATAAATGCAACTGCCAGAATAATTTCTAATCAGTTTAATAACGTCGTCGCTTGTTTTGATTGGGTAAATTAAGTCTTTATTTAAGTCGGCCATTGTATTAGGTGCATCTTTAAAATAACCAATATTGTAATGATAAGCGAAACCCATAAATGCATAATCGGGCGCTAAAAGAGTTTTTGTATCACTAGTTTTTATTTTATTTACTACTTCCACCACTTCTTTTAATCGCCTGTTATTATCAGGGTTTAACTGTACTGTTATCATTTGGCATATAATAAATAATAGGAGCGCATATTTCCCTATTTGGTTAGAAAAACTTAATGCTTCTATAAAATAAGCTATGACTATATAAAACGGAATGGAAGTAAAAAGGATATATCTATCAATAAACATCGGGGTTATAAATGACATCAAAAACATTATAGTGTATGGGACAAGAAACCAAAGCAATACAATAATTAATTTTTTATTTCTAAAAATGCTATTAATTGTTGTTATAAATTGTTTAATAATCATTAATCGAATTACTAAAATTTCCGTTATGATTATTAACACCAAAGCATTATACTTATTATTGAGGAATCGATTTAGATTACCATAATATTCAGTAACTGCAGGCGGTGCAACCCATGTCCCATTTTGAGTAGATACAGTAAATCGATGAAATAAAAGATATAGATTGGGCATATAACAAATTGCTAATAATATGAAGAATATAGAAAATGATTTGATATATCCCTTTGGATTGCAAGCACATGATAAACCTATTACTTCCATTATTAGAATGAAAAACCCGAAGAAATGACTGTAAATTAAAATAAGGTTGCAAAAGAATAAAATATAATAGGATGATTTTCTATTTTTTTCAAATAGTATATATAAATAGTAATACAAAGAAATGGCAGTAAGCAATACAAATAAAGGATAGACTCGTGCTTCGTGTGAAAAGAATATTTGCATTGTAGAAAGTGAAAAAATAACAGAAGCTGCGACTCCAATAAGTCTTGAGAAATATTGATTGCCTATTTTATAAATAAAAACTGCCGAAATTGAACTAAATAAGAGTGAAGGCAAGCGCACGGAAAAAGCACCTATACCAAATAATTTAATCCAATAGTGCATAATGAAAAAATGAAACGGAGGATTGTTTTCCCCGTAGAGCATATTAACTATTGAAGTTATTTTTTGTTGTGAATAATAAATAGTGAATGGCTCATCGAGTGCTATATCGCGCGAATTGAGATAAAATATCTTGATAAAAACATTAAGTAAAAAGATAATTGTAGGGTAATAAAATAAGGATGAATTATCTTTGAAATGCCTGACAATAGATTTCATTCAGTAGATTTAATGTTGAATGATAAATTTCCTGCTATAACTGTTTTCGGTTGTTGAAATTTGAATAAAATAAATTCCAGAATTCAGTTCGCTAACATTTAATGGAATCTTCGCTTCCTTATTATTAAAAAATGACTGAATGTTTTTTCGAGTAAGTATTATTTGTCCGGTTTCATTATAAACAGTAAGATATACAGGTGCGTTAACTATTGTATTGAGCTGAACAAAAATAGTAGCATCTTCTGAAACAGGATTAGGATAAATAAGAATAGCAGATTCCTTTTTTTGAATTTCACTCACATTAATAACAATACTTCCAGTGGAAAAGCCTGTACTGTCTGTTTTTACCAGGAAAACATCATTCAGCCCAAAACCTGCGCCATTGGTCGTTCCAACAATAATATAACCTTTATCAGCGGTTTGTTGAATACAATACGCTTCTTCCTGAGCATTTAAATATCCGAAAGTAGTTGAAAATACATAGATTGAATTTATGTCATCTTTAAAAATATAGAAATCTCCAGCACTAATATTCAATCGTCCCGCCCAAACCAAGCCACCATCTAGTGATTGGACAATTGAATTAGAAACTGCATTGTTTGGAGAACCATTTTTTAGAGTCCAAAGAGTATCTCCGTTAACATCCATATTTACAGTATATGCCTGATTTATTAAATGAACAGAATCATAAACATACCCAGAGAGTGCGTATCCTCCATCCATTTTTTGTATTATTGAAGTTCCTTTATCTTCACCAACGTCACCAAGTGTTTTGGCCCAAGTAACTACCCCAAAGCTATCAGTTTTAATATAATATATATCGGAATTACCGGCACCAAAACTCTTGGTATAACCACAAATAATATATCCTTTATCACTTGTTTGCTTTACAGACTTCGCTTCGTCCTGAAAAAGTCCTCCATACGTTTTAGTCCAAAGAGTATCTCCAACAGCATCCGTTTTTATTAAATAAAAATCTTCATCACCATTACCAAAACTATACGTGCCACCAGCTATTATGTAACCGCCATCAATAGTTTGGTCAATTGAATAAGCAAAATCCCAATTTGTACCACCATAAGTTTTTGTCCAAGCGGTATCACCATTCCTATCAATTTTAACAACATACATATCATAGCCACCATGACCAAAACTGTTAGTATAACCTGCCATTACTAAACCTGAATCTTTAGTCTGCTTAATAGAATAGGCTTGGTCAATATTCAATCCTCCGAAAGTTCTTGTCCACAAACCAACTCCCATTGAATCTGTTTTTAGAAGATAAGCATCACTATTTCCATTTCCATAACTAGTAGTAGAACCAGCTATCGCGTAACCTCTATCATATGTCTGAATTACAGAATATCCATAATCATAACCGGCACCACCCAACACTTTCTCGAATTTCACCTGTGCAAAACTATTTAAAGATAGGAAGAAGTTTAGAGCTATGTAGATGTCCTTAATTTTATTCATCCTTTATTTAAAAGTTTTTGTCAATGAAGCATAAGCTCCTAGCCCTGAAGCGAATTTGGGAGATACATATCCTTCAATATTATTACTTCCTGCAGTTAACATGAAACCTTTACCCAGTTTAGCAAAAACACCTATTCCATAATTGAAAGTACCATATCCCCCATATCCGAAAGTGGCATTAAGTGAAACCTCCTTATTGATTATAAAGTTACTTCTTACATAAAGCAACATGGTGTAATTAGCGTTATAAATATATTTCACTCCTTCTTTTAGATGAAAGTATTTAGTGAATTCTGTTTCAAACGAAACATCTAAAGTGGCAGGAAGCGTAACATTGAAGGCTTTCTTTTTAAATGGCGCTATTGTTTTTTGAATACTATCTTTTGTAGTATGTCCGAAAGTAGAATCTTTTAAATCATTAATATTATGTATTTGAAAACCTGAATAATGAAATAGAGAATCTTGATTGAGGTAGAGAGTTTGCTTATTGAATCGAATAACTCCCATATCCGAAACAGAAACTCTGAATTTGCATTTTTTATTACGGGTTTTCAATGGAGCTTCTAAATAGATTTCAATACTTGCGCCGTAACCGTTTAAAGCTCCTATTCCTTTATGTGCTGTATCGGATTGCGCTACTTGCATGGAAGTATTGAAGTTTATGTATTGTCCATCAGCGCTGGTATATAATTCTGCTTTATTTGCAGTAATAGAAGTAAATTGTTCACCAGTAAGAAAAGAAAATCCAATACCCCAATTTATTGTAGTGTCCGATTTTGCTTTATACATACCAATCTGCAATTGCTGATAACGAATAAAATTTAAATTAAAATTATTAAGATAAGCTGTTTTCCCAGCATATTGAGCATTGCCATAAAATGCAACTTTATAAAAATCGTCAGAATACCGTGTGTCAAAATGTTCCCTATTACGAATACTTAGAAAATAACTTATTCCTTTTCTATGAAATAATGAATCAGGTTTTATAGAAATAAAAGCACCATAATTTACATCAGCACCGATTCTGTTAATATTTTTCGTCCTATTTAATACTCCATCTTTAGAATCTTGATCAATATAAGAACCTCTATAAAATTTAGAAATAAAACGTGTTGTTAGTGCTGATGAATTAAAACCTGCATCACCAGTTATTCCAACATGAATAGAAGCCGAATCAGAGGAAATATCTTTTGAGAAGATAATTGGAAGTTGCGCTTCTGTATTAAAATTACATATTAAAATCAAATTAAGGAAAAGAAGTTTTCTCACAAATAATAATTCCTTTTATTGTAAATGAACGGTATAATTAATATCTCCAACAAGATTTACATCCAATTTATAATCACTATATATTTTGATATAATTAGGTTGTGAACTTGTATTGTATTTTACTTTTAT
>CAIRRW010000158.1 GCA_903881065.1 uncultured Bacteroidota bacterium | reverse complement strand
CTGCATTGGCTGATATTTTAATCACCAATCTTTTTCAAAATGCAATACGACATAATGTAAATGATGGTTTTATTTCAATAGAATTAAAAAGCAATCATGTTGAAATAGCTAATTCTGGTGGACCTTTGAACTCGCCTACTGAAGAACTGTTTAGGCGTTTCACAAAGAGTGAAGATTCTGCTGAATCCATTGGGTTGGGATTGGCAATAGTAAAAGAGATATGTGATAAATATAAAATCGACATAAATTATATTTATAAAAATAATATTCATACTATTGTCCTCGAATATTAGATAATGGGACATCATCACGAGCACAATCACAACGACCATCACGAACATAATCACGGGCACCATCATCACGAGCCGGTGCAACTTAGTAATGTAAGTACTGCATTTGTTGTTGGGATAATACTTAACTTTTCATTTGTTGTTATCGAGGTGGTTGTCGGGCTGTATATCCATTCTCTTTCACTGCTTTCGGATGCCGGTCATAATCTCGCTGATGTTGGCGCATTGGCACTTTCGCTGCTTGCTTTTAAATTATTGAAAGTGAAATCGAATGAAAATTATACATATGGTTATCGCAAAACATCAATAATAGTGGCACTCTTCAATGCAATGGTATTGTTGATTTCAATTGGTGCTATTGCTTATGAAGCGATTCATCGGTTTCTGAATCCCGAACCAGTGGCAGGTCCAACAATTGCTATTGTAGCAGGAATTGGCATTGTGATAAATGCACTTTCGGCTCTACTTTTCTTCAGAAGCAAAGATGATGATATCAATATTAAAGCAGCATACTTGCATTTACTAAGCGATGCTGTAGTTTCCTTAGGACTTGTAATAGGCGGTATCATTATATTTTTTACGCAGTGGTATTGGATTGACTCTGTTCTGAGCATTGTGGTAGCTGTTGTGATTTTATTCAGTACATGGCGTTTATTGAAGGATAGTCTGCGTTTGTCACTTGACGGTGTACCTACAGCTATACAAATTGAAGACATTAAGCAAGGTGCGCTTAAAGTTAAAGGGATAATTGACCTTCATCATATCCACGTTTGGGCAATAAGTACTGCTGAAAATGCTTTGACTGCACATATTGTAATGGCTCAAAACACAAGCATTGAACAGGAAAGTAAAATAAAACATGATCTTAAACATCTGCTCGAACATAAGAACATACATCACATTACTTTGGAAACAGAACGTGAGAATGAGTTATGTACAACAGAAAAATGCTGATAATCTTCTGTTAAATTTCAAAAGATTATAAAACATTATATTTCTCTCATTAAAATATAACTGTTAAATAAATTACAATTAAGTGAACGGACCTGACCCGCAATTGTTGCTGAAATTAGTAGAAATGAAGATGCCGTTTGGTAAATACACAGGAACTGTACTCTGTAATTTACCTGTTTCTTATCTCGAATGGTTTAATAGGAAAGGCTTTCCTGAAGGGAATTTAGGGATGCTATTGCAAACGATGTATGAAATTAAAATGAATGGTTTGGAACATCTTCTTAATCCATTAAAGAAAAAATAAACAATGTTGTTCAAGCAGAAAATATATAATTATTGTCTTCAACTGGTAAACGAAAATATAAGCTCGTTACAAACTAATTTGAATGACTTGATGGAAGGAGCAAAAAACGATAGTAAAAGTTCGGCAGGTGATAAGCACGAAACGTCTATATCGATGATGCAATTGGAACAGGAGAAAATTAGAAAACAACTGCATGAAGCATTGGAACAAAAAGCAGAATTGGAAAAGATTAATGTTGCTAATGATAACTCAAGAGTAGGAAAAGGCAGTTTGGTGAAATCAAATAATATGTTTTTATTTATTAGTATAGCTCTAGGTAAAATCACTGTTGATAATAAACAAATTGTCATTCTCTCGCCACAATCGCCTTTAGGAATAAAACTTATTGGAAAGAAGTCAAACGAAACGGCTGAGATAAATGGTGTGAAATATCTTATTGAAACTATAGAATAAAAAAGCAGATTAAAGCTAGTTTTATTATTCTGAAACATTACAAATAATAACTATTTTTGATGCTTTAAAATAAACCCCATGAGATACATTATTCTATTTACGATTTCGTTATTTTCATTGTTTGCAAAAGCGCAGACAAATAATCAGTTTACTTCGCGCATGTATTTCGCCTGGGGATACAATAAGGAATGGTACAGTGCCAGTACTATCAAAGTTTCTCAGCCATCACAAGGCAGTAATTATGAGTTGGAAAACATAGCGGGAAACGATAGAATAGGCTGGGACAAGCTTTTTCAGCGTCCACTTACCATTCCTCAATACAATTATCGTTTTGGGTTTTTTATGAAGAAACATCCTACATGGGGTTTCGAATTTAATTTTGACCATACCAAATATCAATTGACTCCCGGACAAGATGCTCATATCGTTGGGAATATTAACAATAGAAATGTGGATACAAACATTGTTGTGCAGGATAGTTATTTATTCTGGAAACTGAACAATGGCGCGAATTTCTTTCTGTTCAATGTTATGAAACGTTTTTATATCTGTGGTACCAAAAATGGAGTACTGAAACTATTTAATATTTATAAAGTAGGCTTCGGACCCGTTATTCCGCATACTGAAAACACATTGTTGGGGCATGATAATAGTCCAGGTTTTCAATTTGGCGGTTTCAATACAGGTGTGGAAGCAGCCTATCGATTGGAGATAACAAAGTATTTCTATATTGATATAGCTCAGAAACTTGATTATGCTTATTATTATGGATTACATGTATGGCAAGGTACAGCCAAACAAAGTTTTTCAACATATGAAATAATAGGAACATTAGGAATAATGCTACCGTATAAAAATAAGAAAGAAGTTCCGGTGGAAGAACTTAAAAAGTAACATGCATTTTTATTTTTTCTTTTCCTCTTTCCACTTCTACTGTTGTGCTATCGCCTTTTTTAAATTTGGCTAAAGCATCCATATAAGTCTTCATATCTTTAACATTATAATCTCCAAGCTTAATAATTATATCTCCTTTTAGCATACCAGCTTTTGAAGCAGGTTTGCCATTTGTAATTCCATCAGCACGCACTCCAACTCCTTCAAATACATAATCAGGCATAATACCCAAGGTAACTTTAAATTTTGGCGAACTTTCATTATCAGTATTGCGTGTTGGTGTAAATTTTAATTTAGGATGAGAGTCGAGTTCATTCACAATTGCAACAATATAATCGAGTACTTTTTTCTCTCCTTCATAATTTACTTTGTCTGCTTTGTCGCTCGGTTTATGATAATCGGAATGAGAACCGGTGAAAAAATGAAGAACTGGAATATCCTTTAAATAAAAGGATGTATGGTCAGATGGTCCAATTCCAGAACTATCCGTTTTAATTTTAAAATCTGTTTTTGTATTTTTTATAACAGAGAATAAATCTGCGGCAGTACCTACACCATACACCAATAAGCGATTTAAAGTATCCAATCTTCCAATCATATCCATGTTCACCATATAATCTACTTTAGTTAAATCAATGGAAGGGTTTTCACAAAATTTCTTTGAACCATATAAACCAAGTTCTTCACCGGAGAAACAAATGAAAAGAAAATTATATTTCTCCTTAACATTATTCTTTTGATAATAGTTGGCAAGTGCAAGTACTCCGGAAACTCCTGATGCATTGTCATCAGCACCATTATGTATTTTACCTTGTGGATTAGCATCCAGTGAATTGCCATCATAGCCTTTTCCCAAATGGTCGTAATGTGCACCAATGATAATAGTATTCAGCGCACCATTATCTATATAGCCAACAACATTATTACTATGATTTGATTTAGCTGCCGAATCTATTCCCATGTGTGGATTAGCTGGCGCTTTGTATTCATAAGACTTTAGATAATTATTGTTATCTCCCTTTGGCAATAATCCAATTTGTTTAAAACGCATACAGATATATCTGGCAGCTATAGCTCCGCCTTTATCACTTGTTCCCCGTCCTTCAAGTTTATCGGAGGCTAAAAAGTAAACGTCTTTTTTTATTTGTGCAACATTTATTTCCTGTGCTCCCGCAAAAGCTATGGAGATACAAATTAGTAATAGCGTGTTTGTTATTTTTTTCATTTCAATTATTATTTATAACTATTTATTATTTCTTTAATCTACCCAATCAGCAATATATAAATCGATTCCTGGTTTGCCATGTGTATTTCTGTTAGAAGAAAAAACAATCTTCTTACCATCTCTCGAAAACATGGGGAACGCATTGAAATTACTTATTGATGTAATTTTCTCAAGTCCTGTACCGTCAATATTTATAGTAAAAAGATTAAAGAAGAATCCTTTCTCAGCATCATAATTGGATGAGAAAATAATTTTCTTGCCATCCGGTGTAAAGTATGGAGCCCAATTGGCTTTTCCAAGATGTGTTATTTGTTTTAAATCACTACCATCCACATTACAGGTGTAGATTTCCATCTTCACGGGCATCACTAATCCTTGCGCCAACAACTCTTTATATTCTTTTACATCTTCTTCTGAAGTTGGGCGAGACGCACGGAAAACGAGTTTCTTTCCATCAGGAGAAAAGAATGCACCACCATCATAACCCAAGCTATTAGTTACTTGCTTCAAGTTAGTCCCATCAATATTCATTGTCCACAATTCCAAATCACCGGAACGGGTACTTGTGAAAACTATTTTATCGCCTTGAGGAGAAAGAGTTGCTTCCGCATCATAACCCGGTGAATTGGTAAGCTGCTGTGTAATCTTCCCGTTTAAATCCGCAATGTAAATTTCAAAATCAGGATAAACAGCCCATAAGTACTTGTGGTCGGCACGCGGAGCAGGGTTTGGTGGACAAAGGCTGTCGTGCGCATGTGTAGATGCATATAATATATGTTTTCCGTCTTTTAGGTAGTAGGCACAAGTTGTTCGTCCGCGACCGGTACTTATTAATGTAGGTCTGTAGGTGCTGTCTTTAATAGCTTCGGCTATATTAAGATTGAAAATCTGATCACATTGCAAACCCCATTTAGGATTGTTACATTGGAAAGAAAGGTTTTTATCATCAAAGCTGAAATAGGCTTCGGCATTGTCTCCTCCGTATGTAAGTTGTTTAATATTCTTTAAGTGTTTTTCGTTTTGTGCATTACTTTGATTGTAAAAGGAAAGCAGAACGGAAATTGCTAAAATGTATTTCTTCATTTAATAGTTGGTTGAGGAATATATGTGCACAAAAGTATTGAATTAAAAATAAGAAGGGGAAACTGTTTTTATTTATTTGTTCTGAAATTAAATTTAATGTTTTGAAATAGGAGCATAAA
Organism: uncultured Bacteroidota bacterium; assembly: GCA_903881065.1. Taxonomy (GTDB): domain Bacteria; phylum Bacteroidota; class Bacteroidia; order 2-12-FULL-35-15; family 2-12-FULL-35-15; genus 2-12-FULL-35-15. The sequence goes on along the minus strand of CAIRRW010000158.1, from coordinate 125 downwards.
AAAACACCTTCGATTTTACATCGAAGGTGTTTCTTTTTACAATTAGCAAATACTATTTGTTAACTGTTTTTGCTAAATCAGCACCAGCTTTAAATTTAGCTACTTTTTTAGCTGCAATTTTGATT
>CAIRRW010000157.1 GCA_903881065.1 uncultured Bacteroidota bacterium | reverse complement strand
TGCGATCATATTTTATTTCAGGATATTTGGTTTACCCTATTATCGATGTTGGTTTGTTTAATCCTGATTGGAAAGTGCCTAAAGAAGTTGCCAAATCGCAATACTATTATATAAGTGAATTTTCAAAAGTTCATTCCGAAAGAGAAGTAAGTGAATTTAATGCTAAAAATAATTCTTTAGCTGTATGGTTTCCAATTTGGTTTAAAAGGGAACTCATTTTTAATAAAGTAACTGAATTTGTTTTTCTTATATCGTTAATTTTAAGTTTTTATTCCATGTTTAATTTGAAAGATGAAAAAAAGAATTATTTGTTTCTCTATTTTGTTCTGTTGTTCAATCTTCTCATTTGGTTTTTAAAATTCCCAGCTTTTCGTTTCGGCTGGGCATATATAATAATTTTCATATCTATAAACATAACTTTTACATTTGTAAGAATGAATAGAATTGTTTTGTTTCGCTATGTAGTGATAATAATTTTCTTGTTATTAACGGCTCAGAGTCTTTTTAAAACATTCTTTGAAAATAAAAAATATTTTGCACAATCAATTATAGTTCCTATTCCAATACCTCAATCCGAAACTAGGGATATAAAAATATCATCTTCAATTATGGGAAAATTGTCAAATAAACCTAAATGCTGGGGTGCATCACCTCCTTGCTTTCCTTCAAATTATGATAAAAGAATAAAGGCAAGGGGAATCAACATTACAGATGGTTTCTATATTCCTAACTGAGAATATACAAAAAGTTTGAGATGAACTAACAACTTGAATTAATTTGTTCAAAGAGGAAGCAGGATTATTACCAATTACTTGATTCAGGTAAGTTTTATCATGTTCAAACGGTGTACTTATGTCAAATTAATTTCGATCATTTAACACCAAAAACAAAACCCTTGCAAATAATCTATTTGCAAGGGTTTTGAAGTTTAAGGATGTTGTCCGATCAGGTCCCTTTGATATTTTATCAGAACCTTCTACAATTACCCGATTTTTACTTGTCAGTATAAAATTAGATACTTGTTACTCGAACAATTCGGATGGTTTTGAAAAAATATGGTTAAATAGAACCGACAACCAAACCGACTTCTATTCACATTTCCTATTCAATTTCCCCCTCGTTTTCTTTCCCTTGATTGTCAAGATGCACCCTCTGCATTTTTATTTGATATATGTAAGTGGGGGTTACCACATCGGTAATCATTTAACGGTAAAAAAACGTAAATGAAAACTAATTTTAATTTAAAGAAAAAGAAAAGCAACAAAAAAACACTAGTACTTATTGTTGTTAGATGGAATAACCAAAAATTGACTTATTCTACGCAAGAGTTCATTCATCCAAAATTTTGGGAAGATGACAAAATGAAAAAAAACTTTCAAAGAGCTAAAATCACAAGGGAATTTCCAGAATACCCAGAATTTAATTTTAGGTTGGACAGTATTGAAGCTAATGTAAATGATGTTTTCCGTCAGTTTTTAAATGACAACGACAACAAGCTGCCAACTGTCAAAGAATTTAAAGAATTGCTTGACATTCGTTTGAGAAAGGTTCAAAATAAGGAAAAATTGGACTTGTTTGGGTTCATCAAGCAATTAATTACAGATGCTAAAAACAGGTATAATACAAAGACTGGAAAAATTGTTTCTATTTCAACTATTGTAGCCTATCAAAATTGTTACAACGTGTTAAGAGAGTACTCCAATAAAAAAAGGCAAAGAATAGATTTTGATACTATTGACTTAAATTTCTATCACGAATATACAGAGTATCTCACCAAAGAGTTAAACCTTGCGAACAATACTGTTGGAAAGCATATCAAAAATATAAAAACATTTATGAATGATGCTTATGAAAGAAGATTGCACAACAATATTTCATTCAGAAGCAGAAAATTTAAAGTCATATCTGAACAAACAAATAGCACTTATTTGGACGAAAAAGAATTGGATGAAGTTTTCAAACTAGATTTATCTGCCAATCCTAAATATGAAAGAGTAAGGGATTTGTTTATTGTTGGATGCTGGACAGGGTTACGTTTTTCTGATTTTTCTAACATCCAAGAAAGAAACATTGTTGGTGATAGTATTGAAATTTCGACCATAAAGACTGGGGAGGTGGTAATAATACCAATTCATAAGACAGTTGCCAAAATAATGGAAAAATATAAAGGGAAGTACCCAAATTCTCTTCCTCCATCCGTTTCAAATGCCAAAACCAACAAATATTTAAAAGAAATAGGAAAGTTAATTGATTGCCTTAATGTTGGGTTTCAGAAAAAAATCACGAAAGGAGGAGTTCAAATCGTAACAGAATATAAAAAACATGAGGTTCTCGTCACGCATACAGCGCGCAGAAGCTTCGCTACTAACCTCTATAAGTCAGGTCTATCATCAATTACAATTATGAAAATCACTGGACATCGCACCGAAAGGGCGTTTCTAAGGTATATCAAAGTTACACCTAATGAAAACGCAAAGTTACTTCAACAACATTGGATAAAAATGGAAAACACAGAAAAACAAATTGCAGAAACAGTTCAAATTTAAAATTATGGAAGAGAAAGAACGACTTGAAATCATATCTCTTAAATTAGAGATTAAAAAGAAAAAGATTAATCTTATAGAGATTAAAAAAGACCATTTAAGGAGCGACAAAAAAATGTTTATTGACCAGATAAGCAGTTTAAGAGATTTAATGACAGAAAGAGTTATTGACGAGGACAAGACTATCTTCGGTTCTGAACCAAAATACAAGCCTGTTTTTAACGATAGTGAAATTACAAAACTGAAAAAGAAGGTTTGGGATTTATTAGAAAAATTTTGAAAATGATTATTGAAGTGCATCCTCAATTTAGAAATGAGAAAATTTATTCATCTGAAAAAGCATACAATGTTTTCCTAAAGGCTTTTGAAACTATGGATGAAATTGACAAAGAAAAAGAACATTTTTTTGTACTTGGGTTAACAAGAAATCGACACATTAAATATCTTGATTTAGCATCAGTAGGGATATTGTCAGGAACACTTGTACATTCAAGAGAAGTATTCAGAAGAGCAATAGCACACGCATCAGATTCAATTGTAATTGCCCACAATCACCCATCAGGCAATATGACTGCAAGTTCGGCAGATGATAAAATAACCGCTTCAATAAAAGAAGCAGGGAAAATAATTGGGATTGAAGTAATAGACCATATTATTTTTTGTCAAGAGGAGTATTTTAGTTATGCTGATAACGGTAGGTTGTAGTTTTGGAATATTGATTTTCTGGAATTAGAATCAAAATACATCTTAAGTCAGTCGAAAGGTTTTCGCATTTAAATGATCCTATTTTTATGAATCGGATGCCAATTTTCTAAAAACCTGACATTTTTTTCTCCCCAAAAAACGTAAGTGGTTGATTATTAATGTGCATCCATTGAAGATTTTTGTGCTATTAATAGTATGGAAAAACACATACTATTTTCGTTTTCGGGAGAAGAACTTGAAAGACTAATTAGGATTTGTATAAAATCTGAATTAGCAAACTTCACACCACAAATTCCTACACAATCAAAAAAATTTATAAGCAGGAAAAAAACTGCTTCTATTTTAGGGATTAGCCTTGTTACGTTAGGAGATTATTGTAAAAGAGGCATTATACCTTCATATCGAATCGGATCAAAAGTCCTTTTTATTGAAAGTGAGATTATAGAATCAGTTACTCTCGTAAAATCCGTCAAAAATAAGAAAGGAGGGATTGAGTTATGATTTTAAAAATAACTACTAGCCTACTTTTTATTACCAAGAAAATATCGAATCAATATTGTCGAGGTTCACCATCAAATTGAAAATCTTAAAAGAAAAACTATCAATAAAATTTATAACAATTAACAAAAAATCAAAAAAAATGTCAATAGAAAAATTTTCAAATTACAATGAAGTCGCAGGATTCCCAATAGAGGTTTTTCCTCCTTCAATTATAAAATTCGTTAAGTATGCAGCCATTTCACTCAACTGTAATGTAGAGTTTCTTTGTGTTCCAATTCTAATTGCTAGTTCAGTTGCAATTGGTAGTAAAGTAAAAGTACAACCAAAGAAAAGTTGGACGGAGGGAGCGTTGTTATATGCAATTGTGGTAGGAGAGCCTGGAAGTAAAAAATCTCCTGCTATTAAAATGGCATTAGCACCTATCTTCGATTTACAAAAATCATTCTTAAATAGTGAAGAGTTTAGGATTATTTACACTACTGATTCAACTATTGAATCGGTAGCAGAATTGATGTCCCTTTATCCTCACGGTCTTTTGCTTTATAAAGATGAGGCAGTAGGTTGGTGGAAAGGTTTCAATCAGTACAAATCTTCAGGAGGCAATGAAATGGAATACTATCTCCAAATTTTTAGCCAAACAACATTGGTGATAACTAGAAAAGGGAAGCCTCCAATTCAAATCAACAATCCCTTTGTATCAGTTATAGGTGGAATTCAGGTAGATTTATTAGAATCATTATCCGAAATGAGGGACAATGGTTTTCTTGACAGAATACTTTTTTCTTATCCCCGAAAAATTAAAATAAAGTACACTACCGAAGAGATAGATGAGGAAATTACAAATGAGTACAATAGAATTATTACTCAAATCTACAATTCACAACAAGCAAGTGAAGAAAAAGTGCTTTTGTTTTCGACAGAGGCTCAATTGCTGTGGAACGATTGGAATACGGAGTTTTCGGAAAAACGGAATGACGATTCTTTACCTTATTATTTTCTAAATGCTTTATCTAAACTTGAAGCATACACGGCTCGTTTTGCATTAAATTTAGAGTACTTGAAATGTGCAGATGCTGGTATAGAGGTACAATGTATTTCTATTGAGAGTTTGGAAGGTGCAATAAAATTAACCAATTACTTTATATCAAATGTTCAAAAGGTTCGTGATTCATTCGCTTCATCACTCGTTGAAAAAAAGATAGACAAAATGGTATCTTGGTTGAGAAAACAAAAGAATGGGTGTGCAAAAGCTCGCACAGTCTATACTAATCGTGTAGCAGGGCTAAAATCTGCTAATGAAGTGTATGACATCTTTTGTGAAATGAAGGCAAAGGGAATTGGTCAAATTCGTATGCACGAAGATGTTGCTGGCGGAAATCAGAAAACACACATTTTTACACTTAATCCTGAATATTTAAATAACAATCAAAATCAAAAGAGCCATGAGTAAATTTAATTATTATGTAGTATGGGAAGGTCGCACAATAGGCGTACTTAACACTGATGAAGAGAGGAAAGCATCTACTGATGGATACAGCAATGCGAAACACAAAGGTTTCAAAACAAGAGAGGAAGCTGAAAGAGCTTTTAATATGGGCTACGAAAAGTATCGAGAATGGATGCGAAATGGGGGTGATGACATCGACTTAGAATCTCTTTTTTGATAAAGATTACAAAGACACACACCTGCGTTGTTGAGCAAATCAACTTCGCAGGTTGTTGTGTTTTGTATCATTACCTAATTCGCTCTTTCAATTTAAAAGCTAAACACTTTACTCAAGTAGAAATTTTTTTCTTATCAGATACAGCCGTCAGCAAATTCAGCAACCTTGCTCTCATCCTCGAATTTTAAGGCTTTGGTCAACCTTGAATCAGTCAGCAAATTACACAGCAACTGTGTGCAGTATGGAATGCTGAATGTTCTTAATCGGTTCTGGCAAGTGGTTTTTAAAAGGGAGAAGCCAAGATGCTGAATTGCCGTGTGCAGTGTTACAAAAGGTAACTTTAAAAAAAGCGAAAATCAGCATTCAGCTAATTCAGCAGCTTTGTTCTCGTCTTTAAATTTCAAAACTTTGGTCAAATCTTAATCAATCAGCAATTAACTCTTTCTTTATTTGCTGTGTAGATTGCTGAATGCTTTCAATCGGTTCTGATAAACAGATTTCAAGGAGCAGAAGGCAAAATGCTGAACTGCCGTGTGCCGTGTACAAGAGGCAACTTCTTCTTTTTCTCTTTCAAATCAGCATTCAGCAAATTCAGCAAGTCACCTTTTAAAAATGTTTCTCAAGGTTCTCGCCAAATTTTAATTGGTCAGCGATTTACACAGCGTTGTTTGCTGAATTGTTTGCAGAACGTTCCGAATGAGTTCTGATAAGCAGATTTCAAAGAGCAGTAGCCAAGACGCTGAACTGCCGAGTGCAGATTACTGAGTGCAAAACTAAAAGATGAGCTAACTTGAAACGAACGAAAAAGAGTTTCTACTTTACAAAATAAGATTTATCTTTGTAAAAATTAAAAACAAAAACAAATGGCAATTTTTGGAATAGGTGCAACCTTCGACTCAACAGATGTAAGTGAGGACTTTATAAATGCTAGTATTATTGGTATTGGTTGGAATTCAACAGACGCACCCGAATTACAAGTGTATCTTAAATCACTAAGAGTTGGCGATATAGTTTATATCAAATCTGCAAATTTTGGGAGTGATATAACAGTAAAAGCAATTGGCATTATTAGAGATTGCGATATTATTAGTGGCAACCCAATTGCCTCAATCGCAAGAAATGTAAAATGGGTAAACACAAATAAATTTATTATTCCAAAACCTACTCACGAAAAAAATAATGTACGTTCAAACTCAATCTATGAGGAGTTTCATCCTGATGTACTAAAGGAGATAATATCAAAAATGTAAAAGGAAGAAACGATTAGAGAATTTCTTTAACACTTCTATCAATAATCTAACAGTCTACTTTTCGCAACGCCTAGTCCTTTTGCTAATGCTTCAATAGTAGTCAATTTTATATTGATTTCACCTCGTTCAATCATACCAACGTGATTTTTACTAAGCTCACACCTAAAATTAAGTTCTTCTTGACTTAGATTTTTTTCCAATCGCAATTTTCGGAGGTGTTTTCCGAATGCACTTATAGACTTTTTATCACGATTATCAATCACGGTGCAAAAGTCCTCCTATTAAAAGTATTTCACCACCCAACGTGTTGGGTGAACGTTTATTTTATTAATATTGTCATTGATTAAAAAATCACTTGACAAAGTGTCATACTATAAATTTTTTATTAATCGCAAATCAGTTGTAAAATCTAATGTTTGATAAGGCAAAATGGACTAAAAATTGAAAAAATACAAAAGAATAAACTAACTAAAAACTAAAAATATGCAATACACAGCATCAAGATTATCAGAAGGGAATAAAATATTTCCTGCTCACATAACAATAACTGGACACGGAGTTACTCTAAAAGTTCCTGGATTTTTCGGAGGTAAAGAACAAACCATTCCTTTTGATAGAATCTCAGCAGTTGATATTGAAACCCCATTTGTTGGCTATTCAACTATAAAAATTCATTCTGTTGGCTGGGACACAATTGTAGCGAGTGGTTTTACAAAAGCTGATGTTAAGGAAATGAAAGAAACAATCCTTAACGGTCAAAAAAATAGTAATAACCCCCTTCCACAATCCAATTCAAATTATTCATTAGAATTAGAAAATGTAAAACAACAAACAAATAATTCCGAAGCTAAAATTGATAGTATAAAGTGGTCAGAAGAATTAAGAGAATTAAAAGAATTACTTGATGATGATGTTATTAATGAGGATGATTATGAAGAACAAAAATTAAAAATTATGGGAGCAATTTCTCTTGAAGGAAATATTAAATTATCCTCTGCATTAAGAGCAATAAAAGATTTGCAGGATGATGATATTATAAGTGAAGCAGAGTTTAATATTTTGAAACAGAATTTAATGAAAAAATAGTTTATGAATAAAGAACTAGAACAACTTATTGACCTTGCGTTAGCGGATGGTGTCCTTACGGATAAGGAAAAACAAGTGCTTAATAAAAAAGCAGAAACTTTAGGTGTGGATAAAGATGAGTTTGAAATGGTACTTGAAGCAAGATTGCATTTAAGACAAAAAGTTGGAACACCTCAAAAACAAAAAGACAATGTTATTAAATGTCCAAATTGCAATGATATTATACCTGCATTAAGTAGAGTTTGTCCATCTTGCGAATTTGTAATTGATTCAAGTAAAAAATCCTCTGATTCAGAAAAAAGTTTAGAAGATTTAATTTCAGATATTGAAGATACTTTGGTAGAAATTAAGTCAGTTAAGCAACCGAATATTTTTACTACCCTATTTGACAATTCTTATATTTCATTGCCAATATTAACCATTGTAGTCCTTGTTATTGGTTTTCGTTTGCAAAGCCCAATCGGTTTTCTGGGCTTGATTTTAGCATTTTTAAGTTGGAGATCTATTAAGAAAAAAATGAAAGAAGGTAAAAGTGAAAGTAACCAAACAACATTTAATAATCTCAAAGCATCGTTTGAGAAATATTCACGAACTGCAAGAACGTTATTTGGCGAAAATAAAAAAGTTAAACTTTTACTTGAGGAATTAAATAATGAACTTGGGGTAATTGATTTGAAACGTAAAAAGGGGAAAACTATCGAATCTGTTTTTTATGGAATTATTATCTTAATAACTATTGGAGTGTTCTTCATTCCTCAAGTAAAAAGCAGTTCTGAAAAAGAATCTGACCTAAAAAATGCTGAATCTTTATTGGTTATTAAAGTTGAATCTTTTATAAAAGAAAATAAAATTGAGGAAGCAAATCAAGTTCTTCCCGAAATCAAATCAGAAGAAAATAAAGTTCTAATCAAATC
>CAIRRW010000156.1 GCA_903881065.1 uncultured Bacteroidota bacterium | reverse complement strand
TATCTCTATTTGATTCGGGAAATCTTTTGAAGCATTCTTGGCCCAATAAACGCCCATTCCGTAGGTGATAATTGTTATTGTTGATTGGTTATTGTTAATTGATGCTTCCTGAACAATTCTTGCTTTGCCAAGTGGAATGATATAATCTTCGTCCGGCTCAATTGTTCGCGCCTCTTCGGTACCTTTTATTTTACTCCAGTACAAACCTTTGTGTTCAAGCATTATTACAGGGTTGGGGTCATAATATGCAGCTTTCATCAAGCCTTTTAAATCAGCGCCAGTAGAAGGATAACAAATTTTGATACCTCTTATATTTGCAAGAATACTTTCTACAGAAGAAGAATGATACGGGCCACCGCTGCCATAAGCACCAATAGGAACACGGATAATACAACTCACCGGCCATTTGCCATTTGACAAATAACACGAGCGACTTACTTCGGTAAACAGTTGATTTAAACCCGGCCAGATATAATCTGCAAACTGAACTTCAACTATTGGTTTGCAGCCTGCAGCACTCATACCTACAGTACTTCCGATTATAAATGCTTCCTGAATGGGAGTATTAAAAACACGATGATCACCATAAGTTTGTGCTAAAGTTGCTGCTTCGCGAAATACGCCTCCAAGTCTGCCACCAACATCCTGACCGTAAAGCAAACATTCAGGATGCTTTGTCATTAATTCGCGAATAGCAAATAAAGCAGAATCAACCATCACTGTTTTCTCTTTTCCCTTTGGTGCCCGCTCTCCTTTTTCTTCAGTTATTGATGTTGGAACAAAATCATAATTAAACAAATCTTCCGGGCGTGGATCCTCTGCCTTTACAGCCTTTTGATAGTCTTCAACTACTTTTTGTTTAGCACGGTTTTCAATATCATTTATTTCCTTAGTATCAAAACCTGCAACCAGCAGTTGATTACGAAACTTTGGAAATGGGTCACGCTTTTGTGCTTCCTCCAAATCATCTCGGTACCATTCTTTGCGTACTCCGGATGTATGGTGATTCAATAAAGGAACTTTAGCATGAATCAAAAATGGACGACGTTCCTTGCGAATAATCGCTATTACTTCTTTAATTGTATTGTATGAATTTTCGAAATCAGTGCCATCAATAGTACGTGTTTCCAAGCCTTTGAAACCTTTTGCATATTCAGTAGCATCCTGTGCACGTATCTCTTTTGCGTTTGCAGAAATATCCCATTCGTTATCCTGAACAAGATAAAGTATCGGCATCTTTTTTAATACTGCCATCTGAAAAGCCTCTGCCACTTCACCTTCTGTAATACATGCATCACCAAGCGAACATACTGCTATTGGTTTATCAGTACCATAATCAGGCAATAAATTTTGTTTCTCCAGATATTGAATTCCCATTGCAACGCCTGTGGTTGGTATGGCTTGCATACCTGTGGCAGAAGATTGCATTGGTATTTTCGGCATATCATCCCGGCGCAAACTTGGATGACAATAGTATGTACGCCCACCACTAAAAGGGTCATCACGCTTTGCCATCAATTGCAGCATCAGTTCATATGGCTGTATGCCAATGCCCAACAGCATACTGTCATCTCTATAGTAAGCCGATAAAAAATCCTGTGGAAGCAATTGCAGGCTC
>CAIRRW010000155.1 GCA_903881065.1 uncultured Bacteroidota bacterium | reverse complement strand
TGGTTATCCTTTTCTGGTGAATGACGAACATATTACTTCAAAAGCACGTGCTGCAGCCATAGAATATCTTGGAAAAGAAAATGTGGAAGACTTGCCAATGCGCATGACTGCCGAAGATTTTGCATTTTATTCGCAACAAATACCTGCTTGTTTTTACAGATTGGGAACAGGTAATAAATCAAAAGGAATTACAAGTGGCGTGCATACTGCAAGTTTCGATATTGACGAACAGGCACTTGAAACTGGTGCTGGATTGCTGGCTTGGCTTACCATTAATCAATTAAATTCATAAAAAAGCCCTTTATATTTCTGTAATGGGCTTTTTAGTTCGTATAGCTAATCTTTCGAATTTATTAATTTAGATACACCGCATTTCGTAAATTAGTTTTTTTAGTTATCCATAATTATTCTTAATTCATTTTATATATCCGCACATCAGTACATCTACACATCAGCACCTCACTTTCTTACTCCTTCAATAGTTTTTTCATTTCTATGGAGCCTTCTTCATTTACGGTAAGTATATACTATATCTCCTATTCAAACACAATCTTACCGCTATACATTTTTTTGCTATTACCAAGTGTAACATTATAAACTCCTGTAGCTTCTTCCTGTAAGTTTATTTTTATTTTTTCTTCATTTATGGTTACAGGCAGTTGTTGTATAAGTTTGCCGTTGGTATCATATATATTTAATACAAGGTTATCTTCATGTAATAAATCGTCTGGTACAGTTATATTGCACGTGCCTTTGTTAGGGTTGGCATATATGTTTAATGTGTTATTTTTATTAAATATTTTGGAGTTTACTCCTGTTATTGCATCACACTTTGCAACAAAAGCATCTGCATTTCCATATGATGTAAGGTTATTACCCTCAAAATTAGCGGTTGGGTTAAAACTACCTGAAACATAAAAACCACCCGTACTGTTTGTAATAATACTGGCTGGCGAAGCATTACCTACAGTTTTTACTCCAAGGCAAACACCGCTACTGTCGTACCTTGCAACAAACATATCTTGTGCGGTAGCAGCAACCATAGTATAAGCACCGAAATGTAACGTATCTGAAAATATACCACTAAAATAAGTATTGCCATCATTATCGGATGAAACTGCACCGGCATAAGTTGTTGATGTTGCATGCCCCTGCCTTATCCATTTAAGATTTCCTTGACTATTAAATTTTGCCAAAAACCAATCTTTATTGGTACCATTACTTAAAGTAGTAGCTCCAAAATACGCAGTATCCTGAAATTCTCCATTTAGATAAATATTATCAGAACCATCCATACTCATATAACCAGCCCAATCATTATTAGGACCTCCCATTGTTTTTACCCATAGGACATTTCCTGCTGTATCCCATTTTGATAAAAAAACATCCACTTTGTAACAATAAGCAACAGCAGTGTCTAAATGTAAAGTATCAGGAGTAGTTGTATTAATTGTATTTCCGCACATATATATTGCATTGTCCTTGTATATCATTTTATATAAATCCCCGTAAGTGTCTAATACATTCTTTGCCCAAATAAGTGCACCGTTTGAAGAATTGAATTTAGCAATAAAACTGCCTGCTTGAATTGGGATTGTGCCATTAAAAAAAGCTGAATTTGAAATATACCCATTCATATATATATATCCATTGTTATCCAAAGTAAGGTAAATACCGTAACAGTCAGCCCCATTTCCTTGGCTTACTGACCAAATACAATTTCCACTTAAGTCGAGTTTAGAAAGATATATTTTTGTTCCAGTACCTAAATTACACGAACCTATCGTTTCATTTGTTCCCGTCATCTTACCTGCTGTAATAATAGTGTTTGATGTGTTTTCATAAACTATATCATATCCTTCGTTAACATTAGGTGTACCTGACCCTCCTGCTCTCTTTGACCAAATAAAATTACCATTACTATCCATTTTTACAATGAAAATATCATTCATACTATTTGTATTTATAGTATCTGCACCAAAAACGCCGAAATAACTTGTAAAATAACCTGTGGTATAAATATTACCTGATGCGTCGCTACACATACCAGTTACAAAATCTGAACCCCATCCACCGAAGTGCCTCGCCCATTGCCAGTTTTGGGCTTGGCTTTGTGTGCTAAATATTATTAATATTATTATCAGTATTGCTGATTTTGTTTTTATCATCTCTTACTCGAACACTATCTTGCCGCTATAAGTTTTTTTACTATTACCAAGTGTTACATTATAAATTCCTTTTGCTTCTGCTTCTATATTTATTTTTATTTTTTCTTCCTGCACTTGTACGGGTTGCTGTTGTATAAGTTTACCGTTGGTATCATATATATTTAATACAAGGTTTTGTTCATTGAGTAAAACTTCAGGAACTTTAATATTGCAAGTTCCTTTGTTAGGGTTAGCATATATTACCAATGTGTTATTATTGAGTGCTCTTTTAGTATTTATCCCTGTCATTGCATCTAATTTTGAAAGGTACACATCACTTTCACCATAGCTGGTTACAGGTAAATCATCAAAGTTTGCAGTGGCTGAAAAGCTATTAGAAACGTAACAGCTACCATCAGTATTTGTAATAATATCTCCACCGTTGCCAAGAATACCTCCAGTATTTACGTTTTTTGCTCCAAGGCAAACACCACTACTATCGTACCTTGTAATAAACATATCAAATGAACTTGTTGCAGTAAGTGTATTTGCTCCAAAAGTGGCAGAGCCGGCGAACAAACCGGATGCATAGGTATTTCCATTGTTATCCGTTGAAACAAGCCCGAATTCAGTATTTGCGGTTGAATGTACCTGCCTTACCCAAACAAGGTTCCCATTGTTTCTGTATTTTGCAATGTACCAGTCTTTGTTTGTTCCATTGGTAAGCATTGTACTTCCAAAGTAAGCTGTATCAGTAAAATAACCAGTAGTATATATATTGCCGCCACCATCCAAAGCCAATGTGCCACCTCTGTCTAAATTAGGACCGCCCATAGTTTTTAGCCACAATACATTACCCGCAGTATCGAATTTTGATATAAAAATATCTTTACTGCGAGCAAATACAGTAGCAGTATCAACAGCTATTGTATCACTGCTATTAGTTCCTCCAATGTATAAATTATGATTAAAATAGGTAAGTGATGCGGTAAAACTACCTGGATTTGTTATTTTTTTTGCCCATAAGCAAGCCCCGTTTGACGAATTAAATTTTGCAAGAAAACATCCTGCCGGAATTATACCTGTAGTAAAACTAGCAGAAAATGGATTTGAACCTGTCATATAAATAGAACCGGAATTATCCAAAGCTATATATCCGCCGTTGCAATTACTACCTAATGCCATACTTACTGACCAAATACAATTACCGTTCAAATCGAGTTTTGATAAAAATATTTTATTACCCCACCCTATATTACACGAATCTACAGTTTCGTTTGTCCCATTCATTTGACCCACTATTATTATACTGTTTGAAGAGGATTCGTACTGAATATCTGAGCCTCCATTGCTATCCGTTTGAGTAAATCCTCCTGCTCGTTTCGACCATATAAAATTTCCAGCATTGTCAAATTTAGTTATGTATACATCCATAAGTGCAATGGTTGTGATTGTAGTGGTGCCAAAAGTACCACTTGGATATCCAAATGCTCCAGTCATATAAATGTTACCAGCTGCATCAGTACACATCTTACTTCCTCCATCGTCATGTACGCCACCAAAATGTTTTGCCCATTGCCAATTTTGAGACTTTACATTGAATGTTGTCAACAATGATAGTATCATCATTATTATTAATTGTTTAGCTGTTTTCATTATTATTGAATTATAAGTTTTTTGAAAACTACTACTCAAACACAATCTTACCGCTATACATTTTATTTTTATTGCCAAGTGTTACATTATAAACCCCTGTGGCTTCTTCCTGTAAGTTTATTTTTATTTTTGCCTGGTCTATGGTTACAGGCAGTTGCTGTATAAGTTTTCCATTACTATCATATATATTTAGTACAAGGTTATTTTCATGTAATAAATCATCTGGTACAGTAATATTGCAAGTGCCTTTGTTTGGGTTAGCGTATATTACCAATGTGTTATTATTTAGTGCTCTTTTGGTTTCTATTCCAGTAATAGCATCTAATTTCGCTAAGAAAACATCTTGTTGACCAAAACTTGTTAAAGTAGTATTCCCGAAACTTACAGAGGAATTAAAATTGCCGACAACATAAGCAAATCCACTATTACTCAAAACATTTCCTGGTATTGAATTACTTATTTGACGAACACCGAGACAAACACCGCTGCTGTCATATCTTGTTATAAACATATCGGAAGCAGTAGCGGCAGTAACCATATATGCTCCAAATGTTACGGTATCAGAAAAACTCCCTACAGTGTAAACATTCCCATCATGGTCACTTGAAATTTCCCCATAATCAATAGCCGACGTTGCATTGGCTTGTTTTACCCATTTTAAAATACCATTATTATTATACTTAGCTAAATACCAACTCTTTTTTATACCATTGGTAATCATCGTACTTCCAAAGTATGCTGTGTCCTGAAAATAACCAGTTGTATATATATTGCCAAATCCGTCCAATTCAATATTCCCACCTAAATCAATATTAGGACCTCCCATAGTTTTTACCCATAAAACATTACCAGCTGTATCAAGTTTTGAAATAAACATATCGTAATTATGGCAATAAACAGTTGCAGTATCAATAGATAAGGTGTCTTTGAAACAGCTTCCTCCTAAATACAAATTATTATTAAAGTACTTCGTATTACTAAGAAAATTATTGGAATCCATTATTTTCTTTGCCCATTCGCAAGAACCGTTAACAGAATTAAATTTTGCAAGGAAACAACCAACAGCTACTGAAATACCATTGAAAGTAGTCGGGGAGGTGTTTTTTCCTGTCATATAAATATTTCCAATATCATCAAGAGTAATATCTACTGTAGAAAAGGAAGAAGGGGCATAGGAAGAAGACCATATACAATTTCCATTCAAATCAAGTTTCGAAAGAAATATTTTATTTGAATTACCCATATTACAAGTCCCCATTGTTTGTGAAGTACCATCCATAGTACCTGCAATAATAATTGTATTTGAACTACTTTCATATAAAACAGCCTCTCCTAAATCATATTGACTGGTACCTGTTTCAAATCCTCCTGCTCTTTTCGCCCAGATAAAATTTCCGCTGCTATTAAATTTAACAATGAAAATATCGACATACCCATCAACATTAATAGTATCTGTACCAAAAATTCCACTTGGCGTTCTGAAATTTCCAGTTAAATAAATGTTACCGGACTGGTCTTGACAAATTGGCCCCCCTGTGTCATCAGACGTACCTCCGAAATGTTTTGCCCATTGCCAGTTTTGCGCTTCGCAGTTGGTAATTGCAAAAAAAGATACAGAAAGTATTGCTAAAATTATTTTAAATGTTTTCATCTTTTGTGTTTTTATTGTATGATTAATTTTTTAGTTTTATTATTTATCTCAATGTAATAAACTCCTTTTGATAAATATGTTAAGTCCAACGAAAATAGTGAAATTGAAGTAGTGGAATTATAAATAATATTACCAATTAAATCAAACACCTTAACCTGATACAAATGATTGGAGGATTGAGTATCCGATATTTCAACATTAAAAATATCCTTACCTGGATTAGGATATACTGCAAACACAAATTGATTTTTAGGTATATTAAATTTTAATTCTATTTCCGAGCCCCCGGAACTTGTCGCATTAGAGCTCCCATTAGTAGTAGTTGTTGGGCTACGGTAGCTATTGAAATCGAGGCAATCGGGAAAAGTTTCAGCAATAAAAATATGAACTTCGCTCCCTGCTTCAGCATGAAACTCTGAATTGACATTTACACTTGCTCTTGCTTTAAACTCTGAAGCAGCATTAGGCTGAATAATAACTGTGTTGACTGTAGTAAGTGTATTCCCCCCCTGAAAATTTTCAGTAGTTGAAGAATTAACAGTTACATTATCTACAAAATCATTATTGTTAAAATTAGTTGACCGCTCTAACATAAAATTATTGGGATTTGGTCCTATTGGTATTGCGCTTGAATAAATACCCATAGCATTAGCACCTCTCTCTACTCGGTTAATTCCAATACCAGAAATCCAAAAGTCATCTATAAAATTTGGTCGACCTGGCCAAGCACTAGGATAAGGATAGATATGGTAAAGACCAGTACTTTCAGAATACGTCGAATGAACAAAATCAAAATCATGCCCAGGATTATTATCAACATGTACTTTACTTGATGCTCTTATATTAGCATCTCCAATACCTTTGTTTAACTGGTCAGTTATAGTACCACTAATTGTAAATACTGAATTAGTAGGAAAATTATAAGGGTTATAGTAATTATTTGGTGCTGTTGCAGTATTCGGAACCACAGTATGCCAGGAAGGATTAGTTGTATTATTACAATAATTTTCGAATTCCTGAACAACGGGCTTATCAAAAGTTAAATTATATATATTACTTACATCTCCATGCCTTAACAAACCATATCCATCATCACGCGGTCCCCAATAAAATTCTTGATACTCCCACCACGAATAACCTGAACCACCAGCATTTTTAACTAAATCCAGTGTATTGTGTGCAAATGTTTGTTGTTCAGTAAGGCTTCCATCAATAGCAGGATAAGTAAATAAAGTTGTACCAGCACTGTATTCATCATCTAGTGCGGCAAAACTTATTTCACCAATTATCCAAGGCATTGGGCAGTTTTTCCCAATCCAATATATTTGATCATATACACGGTTGCTTGCATTATTTGCATTGTTTTCAAAAGTTGCAATATATGGATAAAAATGTGGAGAGTAAAAATCAATCTTCATTGCGGCCACATCCCATTCAAATACATCGTCTGTTCCGGTTCCAGACACTGTTATTAGATGATTCGGATCAATATTTTTGAAATCCTCATACCATTGCTTAATAATTGAACAAACCAAATTTTTAGGTCTAAAAATAACATTTCTTGTATTAATTGAGCCCCAATCCATAGGTTCTTCAAGTATTGCTAATGCCATTATTGTTGTGTTAGTTTTAAAATACGCTGCAAAAGTTTGTAAATACTCATCATAATCATTTACAGCAAGTGTACTTCTAGTAATTGGCCCACTTACTGTATTATCAAAAATCACCTTTAATCCTGCTAACTTTGCTCTCCACACAACTCTGTCTATTCTATCAAAACACATTAATAAATATTTGTCACTGGAATATGGCGAATTATAATGAAGGTCGTATAAATATGTTGATGAGAAATTGCCATATGAATTTTCCCAAGCAGTATTTATATCTCCAGTTATATTTTGGATGGTTTTTGTATAAAAGCCATTTACATTGTAATCTTTTTTTGTTGGACCCAAATTGTTTAATCGAATAGTATTAAAGCCCATACTTTTTATTTTGTAAAAATCGCTTAAAATTTGATTCAAGCAACCAGTTGCTGAATTATTTTCAAAATCTATTGAGACTCCGTAATCCCATGCAGGTGCAACATAGTAATCACTTGTGTCAATAGGATTGTCTGAATTATAAGTAATCGTGCAATTATAATTACAAACCATCGGATAAAAATCATTTCCGTTTTCATCCTTAAATTGTTTCCCTTGCAAAGTTACATATTGCGCTATTGAATGCAAAGTTACAATAAACAGAAAGGCACAACTAAATATAAATTTTATAGTTTTCATATTCAAGCCTCCTTTTTATTTACTATTCAGTTCATTCAATTGTTTTTTCAATTCGTCCATCTGCTTTTGCAAATCAATAATGTAAAGGGTTTGTTCTTCTATTTTCTTTACCAGTTTGGTTTGCATATCTCCTATTTCATATCCATCATTCTTTTCAATTTCTGTGGCAGAAGGTATTTCGGGCAGGTGTTTATTTTTATTAATATATTTTTCGAGTTCATAAATAGTCATTAATTTATATTCTTTTTCAAATACATAATCAGGGAAAGCACCTGCCGTAACTTTCACATCGCGTGTGGCTATGCCTCCCTCCACATATAACTTGTATAGATTATTTGAACAAGTAGTACAAGTAGTCATCCCGATAAAAACTTTTCCATTCATTATTGAAGTGCCATTAACGTGTAATTTTGCTAATGGCGTAGCTATTCCAATGCCAACACTTCCTCCGTTTTCATTAATGGTTGTATTAATGTGACAGCTACTGTTTATTTTTAAAACACTAACAATATGGTCCCCACTATCAGCACCGTAATCTATGTAACCGTTAGTTCCATCATTTCTTAAATCAAGACCTGTAATTGAATTTGGGAAAATGATTGTAGTTCGAGTAGTAATAAAGTTATCATTAATAAAAGGAGGTAGACAACCAATAAGTGGATTTATTGGAGTATGATTTCCTAACGATAATGCAGTACCTCCTGTTGATGTCAGGAAAGGTGTTAATTGAATATTATTTGATATTGTTCCAAGTTTTAATGCAGAGGAAGTAATGCTACCACTAACATTTGCATTCCCCACAACATCCATCTTTTCAGTTGGTGTACTTGTTCCAATCCCCACATTGCCTGTTTCTGCAATCCGCATTTGCTCGGTATTATTTGATTTTATTATTACAGGTGAGCGGTTGGTACTACCAATAAATTTACTACTATCCACTGTATTACCACCAAAGTCCCAACCATTATTGGCAGGTTGTGTAAGCCCAACAGCGTTTTCAGAAGTACAACTGTTGGCATCGGTTACAATTACATCGTATTTTCCTACATCAAGGTTACTAAGGTTGGCGGTTGTTTGTCCGTTAATGCTTTGGTTATCGCTGCGCCAAGCGTAGATATACGGTGCAGTGCCGCCTGTAACAGCAGTAGTAACAGTTCCATTGGCACAGCCAAAACAGCTAATGTTATTGCCATTGTAATTGGAAGTAGTTAATTGCAGTTGCAATGGCGGTGGTTCGGTAAGTGTAATCTGTCCCTGTACTTCCCAGCCGTTGGCATCTATCACCCGTACTTCGTAATCATCAGCTCGTAGTTTAGTTGGGTTTTGTCGGAAACTACCATTGCTCCAAATGTACTTTAATGGCGGTACACCGCCAGCTACTGTTAAGGTAATAGCACCGTCTTCGCCTTTGGCACAGCTAACGTTGTAACCATTGTGGTTGGCAGCAGTAATGCTTACCAAATGTAAAGGTGTCGGTTCTACTAAGTTGGCACTTGCCGATACAGCGCATCCGCTATTATCGGTTACTGTTAAATTATAAGTACCTGCGGTTAAGTCTTCAATGGTTTGGGTGGTACTGTCGTTGCTCCAAGCAAAGTTATAAGGCGGGTTTCCGCCTTTTACCCATGCCCGTAAGGCACCATCGCTGCCTCCACTTTTTGATACATTATAGTATCCGTCAAAAAACTTACTCTTTTTAAGGTATACATTAAACTTGTCAGGTTCATAAAGAGTAATGGTATCACTTGTAAATGTCTGTCCTTTGTTGTCGGTTACTTTTAGTGAATACGCACCTGCCCGTATTCCTTTTAAATTTTGTGCGGTACTGCCGTTGCTCCATAAAAAATCATATGGAGCCATGCCGCCAAGTACCGTTACATCTATCTCTCCATCACTTGCACCATTGCAACTTATATTTGTTTTTGCTTTGTATGTTTTAGGAGTTGTAATCACTTTCATGCCAATTCCCATTGGTGTTTCTTTAAGTCCAATGCCATTTATGGTGCGGCATCCGTTGGCATCGGTTACTATTACGGCATATTCTCCTTGCCTCAAATTACTAACGTTTGCCGTTACAGGCCCAAGTGTACCAATATTGGAATTATATACCCAGCCGCGTTTTTCCACACCCATGTTTCTAAGGTTTGCTTCTGTCTGTCCGTTAATCCACATATACGTATAAGGTGCTGTACCGCCTAGCACTGTGGAAGTAATGCTGCCATCATCACAATTGGCACAGGAGATATTAAAACCAAAATAATTGGAAGGTATTAATTTTACACCCAGTCCATCGGGTTCGGCAAGCGTAATAACACCCTGCTGCACCGTACCGTTGGCATCGGTTACGTTTACTCTGTAATCGCCTGCCGTTAAATTAGTCGGGTTTTGGTCGAGCGAGCCATTACTCCAGTTAAATGTATAAGGAGGGCTGCCTCCGGCAACGGTAAGTGTTATCGCACCATCGTTTCCGCCTGCACAACTGATATTTTTGCCATTATAATTGGAAGCAGTGATACTTACAATATGTAACAAGGTAGGCTCGGTGAGTACCTGTGTTCTGGAAACGGCACAATGGTTCTGGTCGGTAATGGTAACCGAATAGGTACCTGCCTGCACACCTTCAATAACTTCGCGATGCGAGCCGTTGTTCCACGTATATTTATAGGGAGGCGTTCCTCCTTTGATCTCTGTCTTTATAAATCCGTTGCTGCCGCCAATTTTAGCAATATTGTAGCCACCTTCCACTATCGAAGGATAAAGTGTAGCATCCAGCAAATCGGGTTCTTTTAATTCAATACGTCCTGTTCCCTGATGGTCGTCAGCATCGGTAACGGTAAGGGTGTAAATGCCTGCCACTGCATTGACAAGGTTTTGGGTGGTATCGCCTCTGTTCCAGCTATAATGGAAAGGGTAGGTTCCGCCTACTACAGTAGCGGTAACATTACCATCACTATTGCCATTGCAGGAAATATTAAACCCATTTTTATAGGTTTTGGCTTCAAATATAATTTGAATTCCGTTATCATACATGGTGGTCTGCGAAAACAGTTTATTCGCATAAAGGAGAATAAATAAAACAAATAAGATTTGTTTTGAAGAGATTGATTGTAATTGTTTTTTCATTGGATTTGATTTTAAGGTTAATAAAAGGGAAAAGAAAAGCGCAAAATAAAAAAGCCGCTGAACTTGTTTATCAGCGGCTTTTAAATGTGATTTATTTAAGATGTCTTGAAACTTTTACTGCTTGTCTCATCCTTTCGTTAGCAGTATAATTAACGCTTTCCGAGATATTTTCTGATTCATCTTTACATGGGGAGATAAAATTATTTTTATGTAAAGAGATATAATTCATTATTAGAGAATATTGAATTGGTAATACAAATATAATACTTGAGTTTGTCATTTACAAATTTATGTATGATTTATACATTATTCATTTACTATCCAATTTGACGGAGCAAAGTAACGCCGCAAAAATGCGAAAGTCAATTAGGCATTTCCCTATATTATAAAAATTAGGTATTTCCCTATTTTCATTAGGCATTTCCCTATTTTATTTCCAATTTCATCAGCATTACCTGTCCCGAACTTGTTTCGGTATCACCTAATCAGTCCATCAGTTAAATTATTTTTGCCGCTCACATAAAATAACCACCACTCACCTGCCAATTACCTGCCATTGGCAGGATTGATGGCTTTAAGCAATATATATGTTTTAATTTCGTTATCGATTAAAACATTTTAATAATAAACGCGATGACAAAATATGATGTAATAGAAGCGAGAGCAGCTGACGGAAATTTTAAATGTATCCGGTTTATGGATATTGTATTTATAACAGCAGGTGCCAATGGTATAAAGATAATGGTTGGTAAAATTGTTTACACCCATCCCTGTTCGATGGATGATTTTATGTTTCATACGCTGTCGCTTAGTTTGTTTTGCAGGGTGCATAATAAATACATTGCCAATATGGACAAGATAGATACGTATGGCAAAACCACGCTGGAATTGATAATGGACAATGCAAGCAGAATAAGTTTTTCGCCCGTTGGACTGAAAGCCTACTTGGAGTTGAAAAAGCCAATGAATATAGTGAGGATTATTAAAAAGGAGATAAAATTGAAAGTCATAAAACCGATATTCAACATAGTGAAGTGTATTAAAAAACGTAAAAGGAAATAAACTATATTTCTGCTTCCTCAATAAGGTTAACACTTTGTATTTATTGTGTTTTACACATCGTTTCACACCGAACATCAAATGGCAATAACAACATTGTTTTTATAATGAGATTCCTCATTACATTCGGAAAGACAGGTTAATTATGGTTTTAGGGGGAGGGGAAGGAAGAAGAGGCTTTGCCTCTTCTTCCTCCCCCTCCCTGTATGTCCTACCAATTTTGTCATTCAGAACGAAGTGAAGAAACTCTCTTTTTTATGTTTAATACAAATGGAGTTTTTTTAGTTATCTGCCCGTCAGGCAGGCGAAGTGAAGAATCAAAAGAGTTTAAACTATCCTCAGTCCGAATACCTTGTTATAACCGTTTTTTAATCGCTACCTCCTATAAAACACCCAACAGCTTAAACTCTCTACAGTACAAATTACCCAATCTGGCGTAATAAATACGGAATTGTCGTAAATGCCCATTGATACAGTTTATCACTGGTAATTTTACAATTGTAAAAGCAACAATCAAAAATTGATTTATCATGAAAAACAGGAAAAATAATACAGGTAAAAAAGGAATACCTTCAGGCGATGTTGTAATAAGTGCAATACTTGATACTAGTAGCTTTCAGCCAAAGACTATCAATAAACCAACAAAAGGATATAACATCAAGGAATGGAGTTTTAATAGTATGATTAAATACATATTCCCAGTGGCAATTATTTTTTTGTTTGTAGTTAATTGCAGTGCCTTTGCTACCATTAAAATTGTGCTTCGTACAACTGTAAGCGAACTTGGTACAACGGGAAGAATGTCGGAACCAGTTGTAATAATGTCGGCTACAACTGTAACAAGTTCGGGTACAGTTGTACCAAAATCGGGTACAGTTGTACCAATGTCGGGTATAGTTGTAATAATGTCGGGTACAGTTGTACCAATGTCAGGTACAGTTGTACCAATGTTGGGTACAGTTGTACCAAAGTCGGGTACAACTGTACCAAAGTCGGGTACAACTGTAACAAGTTCGCTTACAACTGTACCAATGTCGGGTACAATTGTAACAATGTCGGGTAACTATTGTCGAAGCACATTTCAGAAAACATGCACGCTGAATATTAATGCTTTAACAGAATTGCCTATTGAACAAAACGAAGAATATACTGTAACTGACAGCGGTATATCCCAACGATATAAACTGCCTTTGCCGCAGGTATAGGTTAGATATTAGTTATAAGTAATGAGTGTAAATATTTTACCACTAAGGCATTTAGGATACTTATAATATAAATATTCTAATACAACTTAGTGAACTAAGTGACTTAGTGGTGAAAGTAAATAACTAATAAATATAATAAAAATGAAATATAGAAAAACCGGAGGAATCCTGACTCGCAAAGAGCGTAAAGCTTTAATAAAAAGCAGTAATAGAATTAAAGAAGAACGGAAACAATTCTTTATGGTGCTGGTAACTACCGGCTCTGCATCTATGATACAGGGAAAATTGGGGTTCAGGAAAAACCAGAAAGATGCTGATTTTGGAGTTAATGCACAGGCAATTTTTGATGCACTTACGTTAAATGTAAGTAGTCTGTTTGCACCTCCATTTACAGATATGGCTGCACTAGAGGGTTTCATAAAAGCATTTAATGAAGCAGTAAAAAACAGCAAAATGAAACTGCTGGATGCTGCTGCGCAGAAAAAAACTGCTAAATCAAACCTATATGGTTGCCTTAAAGAAGCACTTGCGTATATAAATAATTTGGCATGGAACAGCCAAACTAATGCAGAGGCAATGATCACCGGTGCAAAAATGGTTGTAAAAGGTGCTAAATCCACTCAAAAACAAGATTTAGCTGTAGTGCCGGGTAAATCAACGTGTGAAGCATTATTGCAATGTATTGCTGTAAAAATAGATGCTAAGTATTATAAAGCAACTTACAACTGGCAAAGCAGTATAGATGGCGGTATCACGTGGGTTGCCTTGGATGATTCGCAGGAAGCTAAATTACTTGTTATCGGATTAGTACTTGGTACAGTAATGAAATTCCGCAAGCGCAGCAACTCTAAAAAATGCGGCTTGACTAAATGGTGTAAACCTATTGATTACACAGTAGTTTAGTTTTCTTAGTTTGTACGTTCATAGTTTATTAGTTAACAAACTGTATAACTTAGAACAAAAAAAGCCTCGAAGAAATTCGAGGCTTTTTTATGAAGGCTTATAACGACCTCCCCTCATTAAAGACATGGAAAAAAGGAAACCGAAATTTGTTTTTCATCAAACAAAAAAACCTCCCTACTTTTCAGTAAGGAGGTTTTTTCTTTTAAAATATATTCAAGAATTAATTTCCAAATTCACTCATAAATTTAATTCTCAATAATCGAATTTCATCTTCCGAATATTCATCTTCTCCCAATTCGTCCATTGCTTCTTTTACCGAGTCGCTTTGTGATTCCTTGAAGTAAGCCATTGCTTCCTGCTGTTTGTCGGCATCCAATAAATCATTAATGTAATACGCAATATTTACTTTGGTGCCCGAAGAAACAATACTTTCAATTTCAGTAATTAAATCGGCAAGGCTCAATCCTTTTGCATTTGCAATATCATCCAATGGTAACTTACGGTCGATACTTTGAATGATATAAACTTTTAACCCTGATTTATTGACAATAGATTTTACTACCATGTCAATAGGTCGGTCAATCTCGTTTTCCTCAACATATTTCGAAATTAAATCAAGGAATGGTTTTCCGAATTTCTGTGCTTTGCCCTGCCCAACGCCTGTAATATTTACAAGCTCATCCATTTTAATTGGATATTGAATAGCCATTTCTTCCAACGAAACTTCCTGGAAGATAACATAAGGAGGCAGTTTTAATTTATGTGCTGTTTGTTTTAATAAATCTTTCAGCGCACTGAATAATATTGCATCAGCTCCCGAACCACCTTTGTTTCCACTACCCGATACTTCATCATCATCACTTTCGGTACCTTCGTAATCGTGATCTTTAGTAACCATTATGGAATATGGTTTATTTATAAAAGCTCTTCCTTCAGAAGTGATTTTTAATAATCCATAATTCTCAATATCCTTTGATAATAGCCCTGAAACCAACATTTCGCGAATAACAGCATTCCAGTACTTCTCATTTTTATCATCTTCACTTCCTTTCCCGAAACACTCTAAATCGTTATGTTTATATGATTTTACAGTAGAAGTAACGGTGCCTAACAAAACATTAATAACATCTTTTGTTTTGAACTTTTCCTTCATGTCATCAATTGCTTCAAGCGCAAGTTCAACATCATCTTTAGCTTCAAACTTTTGTTTAGGATTACGACAGTTGTCGCACATGCCACCACAATTTGTATCATCAAATTCTTCACCGAAATAATGAAGAAGGAATTTTCTTCTGCAGCTTGATGTTTCAGCATACGAAACAGTTTCGTGTAATAACTGTTTCCCAATTTCCTGTTCGGCAACAGGTTTTCCTTTCATAAATTTTTCCAGCTTAACAATATCATCATGACTGTAGAAAGTAACGCAGTTGCCTTCTCCGCCATCTCTTCCTCCGCGGCCTGTTTCCTGGTAATATCCTTCAAGTGATTTTGGAATGTCGTGATGTATAACAAAACGAACATCCGGTTTATCAATACCCATACCGAATGCGATGGTTGCAACTATCACATCAATATCTTCCATCAGGAATGCGTCCTGAGTGGTAGCACGTTCTTTTGCTTCTAATCCTGCGTGATAAGGTTGTGCTTTTATTCCATTAACACGAAGTGTTTCCGCAAGCTCCTCTACTTTTTTTCTGCTCAAACAATAAATAATTCCTGATTTACCGTGTTGAGATTTTACATATTTAATAATCTCTTTAATCACATTTTGTTTCGGACGGACTTCGTAATATAAGTTGCCGCGATTAAAGGATGATTTAAAAACATTGGCTTCAGTCATCCCAAGGTTTTTCTGAATATCCTGTTGTACTTTAGGGGTAGCTGTAGCCGTTAAAGCAATAATAGGTACAGTGCCAATTTCTTCTATTATAGTACGTATTCTTCTGTATTCAGGTCTGAAATCATGCCCCCATTCTGATATACAATGTGCTTCATCAATTGCGAAGAAGGAGATTTTTATTTCGTTGAAGAAAGCAACATTCTCTTGTTTAGTCAAACTTTCTGGAGCAACATATAATAATTTTGTTTTTCCGTCTTTAATATCCTGTTTAACTTTTGCTATTTCAGGTTTTGTTAATGATGAATTTAAAAAATGAGCTATTCCGTCTTCATTACCAAAGTTACGCAATGCATCCACTTGGTTTTTCATTAATGCAATAAGCGGCGAAATGATGATTGCAGTTCCTTCACTTACTAAAGCAGGCAATTGATAACATAATGACTTCCCTCCACCAGTAGGCATAATTACGAATGTGTCTTTCCCTGCTAATAAACTTGCGATTATTGCTTCCTGTTCTCCTTTAAATGTATCGAATCCAAAAAATTTCTGTAGGTACTGTTGAAGTGTTGATGTTTCTGCTTGTAGCATTATTTCTACTGTTTTAATATGTTTTTAAATTATTTCAATGTAAATATATAATAATAAATTGTTATGCAAGTAAACTAAATATACAAATAAATATAAAGCCTATCAAGTAAATAAAACTGTCGATAAAACTTTGAAAATATTTTTTTGTAAAATGAAATATTGGAATTGATATTCATTATTAAACTATTCCTCCATTCAAATCAATACAAGAACCTGTTAAATAAGGCGTTTCGCGAATATATTGAATAGTGTTAAAAATATTCTCAGGGTCTCCAAATTCATTTAATGCAATTTTTGCTTTTATCTTTTCTTGCATTTCTGGCGACACTGTATTAATCATTCCTACTTTAAAATAACCTAGATTAATATTATTTATGGTAATTGAATTCTTAGCGTTTTCCAAGGCAATACTTTTAATCATTCCTGTAAGTCCGGCTTTTGATGCCGCATACGCGGATGTGCCGAGCACTCCTGTTTGTGAAACAATGGATGAAAGATTTATTATTCTGCCGAAATTCTGTTCACGCATTAACGGTAAAATGGATCGTGTTAAATAAAATGTTCCATTCAAATTTACATTAATAACTTTCGTCCATTCGTTCACATCTGCTTTATGAGCAAAGGAATTATAAGTGATGCCCGCACTGTTGATGAGAGTAATATTATTTAATTGAGATGAAACATTTTTTATAAATGATTCCACAGCATCATTATCAGTAATGTCAAGCTGAACACAATTGCTGTATTGGCTTCCATCAGGTTTGTTCTGATAATAGGTTCCAATAATTTCTTCACCATTCTGATAAAATTTGTTGAATAAATAATTACCTATTCCACCTGTTATTCCTGTTATTATAATCATCTAAAAAATTTCCCCTTCCTGACTTTTATTGAATACTTTTTTTAAGGAACGTAAACGTACAAAAAATCACTATCCGCTTTTACTTTTTTAGTCGACATTTTTATTTAATATTATTCAAAACAAATTCATGGAATAATAAATCTTATTATATTACGAATATTATTAATGAGTATACATTCGTTCTCATGAAAATATAGTATCCATCAACTTTCAAAATTTAAACTTAATCACTTCTTAAATTCTATTAACTTTGCGCCCTTATAAATGGCACTATTCGGACTTTTCAATACTAATAAAAAGAATGCTGATGGCGAAATGTCTTTCTGGGGACATATCGATGCGTTGCGCGGACATTTGTTTCGCTCGGTATTAGTTGTGCTTATAGTTGCAGTTGTTGTTTTCTTTTACCCTGAAATATTATTCGATAAAATTATTTTTGGTCCGCTACGCAGTGATTTTCTTACTTATCGGGCCTTTTGTAAATTGGGACATTGGCTACAGCAAAATAATTTATTTAAAGATGGTGACCAACTTTGTTTCGGTAACTACACATTCAAATTACAAAGTCTTGGTTTATCCGACCAGTTTACTTCTCAAATGTGGATTGCAATTATTGCCGGTATAATTATTGGATTGCCTTATGTATTATGGGAAGTATGGCGATTTATTAAACCTGCATTAAAAGACAAGGAGAAAAAAGCATCTACTTCATTCATTTTTTTTGCTACAATATTATTTCTTACGGGAGTACTTTTTGCATACTATATTATTGTGCCATTGATGGTTAATTTTCTTGGCAATTATAAAGTATCTAACATGGTGGAAAATAATTTCACTATGGATTCCTACATTGATACTATAACCACACTTACAGTTGCAACAGGGATAGTTTTCGAGCTTCCTATTATTGTATTTTTCCTTACTAAATTTGGAATAATGACACCGCAATTTATGCGTAAATATCGCAAACATGCAATAGTTGTTATTCTTGTTGTTGCTGGGGTTATTACCCCTTCACCTGATGTTACTTCTCAACTCCTAGTTGCTTTCCCTCTATATTTATTATATGAAGCAAGTATTTTTGTTTCTATGTTCGAAATGAAAAGAAAGGCTAAGGAATAAATAGCTACCTAGGTATATATTCAGGTAATAAGCAGCAAAAGTACCCCCTGTAAAATCATTGTGCCATCTATACCGGCAACAAAATAATATTCGCTGCGTTTGCTATTGCAAAATACAACGGAGAGCAGAGTAACTACCATACTTATTACTAAAGCAATAAAAACCGGAATAGAAATAGTCGAAGTTATCAATTCCAAAAAAGTTATAAGTCCAAATAAGACGGTAACAAGAATTGCAAGCACTTTCGTTTTGCTTTCACCTATTTTAAGAGGTAGAGTAGAAACATCTTCTGCGGTATCAATTGAAATGTCCCGTATATCAAAAGGAATACATATTGCCATCACATAACTAAAACGCAGTAAAATATGTAATACCATTTGCCATATTACTATCGGATGAAGTAATAAAGGGGAACCTAAAAGCATCGGTATCACAGCAGTTGTAATTGTCCAAACGGTAGAAAGGGTAAGTAATTTGAACCATGCCGATTTACGTAGTTTTACAAATGGAATGAAATAAGCAATAGATAAAATAAGTAATGGAGACAGATAAAATACAATCCTAAATTCATTAAGGAAAAAGGTAATAACAACTCCAGTAAATCCTATTATTGTTAATATTTGAATGGGTTTTTGATGTTCTGAAATCCATTTTCTTCGTATAGAATTTAGTTTGTTATCATTTACTGTTCTATAGTATATCCGTTGCAGATTATAAATAAACAACGTAGCAAAAAATGCAAGTAGCGAATAGGAATATAAGTGATCAGGGAAACCTAATTGCTTTACAGTGCTTTGTATTAAGCACACTGCGCCGGCAGCAATGTAAATGTTTCCAAAAAGTAGGAAGTCAAAAAAGCGTTTAAGCATTTTAGTGATTTTATGCTACATCCATCGCTTTGGAAGTGAAAATAATATGGTGATCGTTATATCATTTTAATAATTGATTGTTTGTTGGTTGTAAAATACCCCAAAAAATTCCAAGACCTCCAACCAAGCCAATACCACCACCTACTAGTGATTTAGTTCTTCTTTTTCCTCGAGCAGTATGCTCGTATCCCATAATATAAGTATCATGTTTTAAATATTCCAAATTTGAAACTGTAACATGATCTATTTTTATTGTAGGAAGCCCAGTTAGTGCAGTAAATCCAAAAGGAGGAATCGGACTTAGAAAACTTCCCGTTACGCCTGAAACAGCTCCAATTGCCACGTTGCACCAGAATGAGCCGCGGGCTTTAAATCCATTTTGAGCATCTTGTTCTCCTTTCACATAATAGCGCATTTCATCAACTGATAAATCGTTGCCAGCGATTGTGTCTACCTTATAATAAACCTTTTCACCCTTATTATTACTTATCGAAAAAATTCTGTCGTTTTCTATAAATCTGTCTTTTTTACCTTCTTTAGGGCTTTTATAACTCACAACACCTTTTGTAGTATCAGTAATCGAAGTAATAATTACATCACCATTAACTAATAAAATGGTATCGTTATTATTTTGCGAGCACACTTTAGTTGCAATCAGACCAATCATAACAATCATTGAAAATGAAAATAGATTCTTCATAATGGGAAATTTAATTTGCCAAAGATAACCATTCCAATAATACTCTTAAGTATATTATATGACAATAATCAGTTAGAACATCTATCCATTTCAATAATCATTATATTTGCGCTCCTAAAAAAAATAACAATGATAATCACTGACAAATTTGTAAACCGTCATAACGGTCCTCGCGAAAAAGATGTAAAAGAAATGCTCAAAAAAATCGGAGCAAACTCTCTTGATGAACTAATTGAACAAACAATACCTTCAGCTATTAGGTTGAAAAGCCCCTTAAATCTTGACAAAGGTATGTCGGAGTATAATTACCATAAGCATTTAAGAGCTATTGCTGCAAAGAATAAAGTATTTAAATCATATATTGGTTTAGGGTATAATAATACTATTCTTCCTGCTGTTATTCAACGGAATGTGCTGGAAAATCCGGGCTGGTACACCGCCTATACACCATATCAGGCAGAAATTTCACAAGGTAGATTAGAAGCCTTGTTGAATTTCCAAACCATGGTAATGGATTTGACCGGAATGGAAATTGCAAATGCCTCTTTACTTGATGAAGCTACAGCCGCCGCTGAAGCGATGACTATGTTGCATAGCAATCGTAATCGCGAGCAAATAAAAAACAATGCAAATAAATATTTTGTTTCGGATGATTGTTATCCTCAAACTATTGATTTGTTAAAGACTCGCTCTACCCCTTTGGGAATTGAATTAGTAATAGGCAACTGGAAAACAACTACCTTAGACAGTAGTATTTATGGTGTATTAATTCAGTATCCGACTGCTGATGGTAAGGTAAATGATTATGCTGACTTTGTGAAAAAAGCAAAAGCAAACGGAACTTCAATTGCTGTAGCAGCCGATGTTTTAAGTTTGGTGTTATTAACGCCTCCAGGAGAATGGGGTGCCGATGTTGTAGTTGGTAATACTCAGCGTTTTGGTGTGCCAATGGGTTACGGTGGTCCACATGCAGCATTCTTTGCCTGCAGAGAAGAGTACAAGAGAATAATTCCTGGTAGAATTATCGGCGTTTCTGTTGATGCGCAGGGAAACAAAGCATTACGTATGGCATTGCAGACCCGCGAACAACATATCCGAAGAGATAAAGCTACTTCTAATATATGTACAGCACAGGCTTTGTTAGCCATCATGGCAAGTATGTATGCAGTATATCATGGACCAGAAGGAATGAAGGGGATTGCACAGCAGGTGCATCTTTCATCTGTTACTTTGGCTGATGAATTAAAAAGATTAGGTTATACTATCGATAATGATTCATTTTTTGATACCATCAAAGTAGCTTTGCCTAAAGGTGTTTCGGCAGCATCAATTAAGGAGCTTGCAGTGAAAGCAGAAATCAATTTCCGTTATATTGATAATGGTTGTATTTGTATTTCGGTTGATCAAACTACTGATTCTGCAGACTTAAATGCAATAATTGAATTATTTTCTAAGGTTGCAAATAAGCCAACAGTAAAGGTTACAGAAGAACAAATATTCTCAAAAAAGGCAATAATTCAATATCGTATATCACCAATATTATCTCATCCGATATTTAATTCGTTCCACTCTGAATCAGAAATGATGCGTTATATAAAACGCTTGGAGATTAAGGATTTATCGTTGACTCATTCTATGATTTCATTGGGTTCGTGTACCATGAAATTGAATGCTGCAGCGGAATTATTGCCTATCACATGGCCTGAATTTGCAAACATTCATCCTTTTGTTCCTATCGACCAAGCAGCGGGATATCTCGAGGTAATAGATGAGTTGGATAAATCATTAAGTGAGATTACAGGGTTTGCCAAGATGAGTTTTCAACCTAATTCAGGCGCACAGGGTGAATATACAGGCTTGTTGGTTATTCAGGCATACCATCAATCTCGTGGAGATGCTCATCGTAATATTGCTTTAATACCAACTTCGGCACATGGTACTAATCCTGCATCGGCAGCGATGTGCGGAATGAAAATAGTCCTTGTTAAGTGTGATGAAAGGGGAAATATCGATGTAAATGATATGCGCGAGAAGGCAACATTGCATAAAGATAACCTTTCCTGCCTGATGGTTACATATCCAAGTACACATGGAGTATATGAAGAAAGCATTATTGATATTACAGATATTATTCATCAGAATGGCGGACAGGTATATATGGATGGTGCAAATATGAATGCACAGGTAGGATTGACTAGTCCAGGAAATATTGGTGCTGATGTTTGCCATTTGAATCTGCATAAAACATTTGCTATTCCTCACGGTGGTGGTGGTCCAGGTGTTGGACCAATTGGTGTTGCAAAACAATTAGTGCCATTCTTACCATCTCATTCAGTAATTAAGACAGGCGGAGAAAATGGAATACACGCGGTATCTGCTGCTCCTTTTGGAAGTGCTTTAATATTATTAATTTCTTACGGATATATTAAAATGCTTGGCGGAGAAGGAGTAACAGAAGCTACCCGCATTGCAATATTGAATGCAAATTATATAAAAGAAACATTGAACGGCTATTACCCTACATTATATACTGGTAAAAATGGACGATGTGCGCATGAAATGATATTGGATTGTGTTGCCTTCAAGCGTGAAGGAGGAGTGGAAGTGGGTGATATTGCAAAACGATTGATGGATTATGGTTATCACGCTCCTACAGTTTCTTTCCCAGTTCACGATACCTTGATGATTGAACCTACGGAAAGTGAATCGAAAGAAGAATTAGATCGTTTCTGTTCAGCCATGATTTCGATTAAAAAGGAAATAGATGAAATTATCACTGGAAAAGCTGATAAAGATGACAATGTAATTAAAAATGCTCCTCATACTGCCAAGTCAGTAATAACTGATGATTGGAAGCATAGTTATTCGAGAGAAAAGGCTGTTTATCCATTGAAATGGGTGAAAGATGCTAAGTTCTGGCCAAGTGTTGCCCGCATTGATAATGCATATGGCGATAGAAACTTAATATGTGCTTGTCCTCCAGTTGAGAGCTACGCCGAAGTTGAAATTGCATAGTTTAAAAATTTAATAAATATTTTACCCTTTTAACCATCAAGGTTTTACCTTGATGGTTTTTTGTGAATTATATTTAATGGAGTCAAATCGAAAATGTATGGAAACAATCCAGACAGGTTTGGTCTCTTTGTCTTTTATAGCCTTTTAATCAACATCTTAACTATTTATATTAAATAAAATATTTGGATTAAGCATCAATTTCATTTGATGTAAAAAGTATAAGTTGAACTGATTTTTCGAAGTATTTGTTCTCAGAAAAGGCAAATCCAGAAAAAAAACTGACTTTTGCCCTAAAAAAACTAATTAGTATCAGATTTATTTGGCAATGTCAATTTGATAATATATTTTTGCTCCTCAAATAAATTTAAATAAAAAACACAATTAATTATTAACAATAAAAAACAAAAAAAATGAAAAAAATTTACACATTAATTACCGTTTTAGCGTTTACCACTGCTGTAAATGCACAAAACAAAGCAGCCAATGTTACATTACCAAAAGAGAGAGTAAATCATCAACCAAAAGTTGTTAATCCAACAAATAGAGCTTTGGGAGATACAGTTTATTTTTTTAATGGAAACAATTTCTATGGAACAGGTATCAGCAGCACAAGTACACCAGCATTTACTTATGCAAACGATGATATCGATTTGAAAACTGTTAACACTGCTCTTACATCATCTTTTGGCCCAACATCGGCATTTAAATTCTTTTATAGTTTAAATTCTGTAACAAGTGACTCATTATTTTTCCTAGGTGCTACTTCTTGGTTTACACCTGCCGGACAAGCAGATAATTGGTTTGAAGTTGGTCCTATTGCAATACCTGCAGCTGGTGCTACTTTAAGTTGGAAACACAATATGCCTGACGGAGCTTATCGTGATGGATACAAAGTATTAGTTTCTACAACAGGTTTGTCAAACTATACAGATTTTACTAACCCTGCTATTTTTACTGTAACAGATAATGATGCTACAACAGTTGGAGATACAGTTAATTCTCCTGATGATGTTTTTGTTTCAAGAACAGTTGATTTTAGTGCTTATGCTGGTCAAAGTATTTATCTTGCATATAATCACAATGGAAATGACCAGTTTCTGCTTTATTTAACTGATTTCTTAATAAAAGAAGGTCCAATGGGAGTTAAAGAAAATGAATTTGTAAATGGTGTGAGACTGTTCCAAAATACTCCTAACCCTTTCAATTCTTTTTCAACAGTTAATTATGAGTTAAAAGAAAAATCTTCAGTTTTATTATCAGTATATGATGTAACAGGTAAAAAAATTGCTGAACAAAATGAAGGAGAACAAGGTTCAGGAACTCATTCTATTAAATTTAATGCAGCTGATTTATCAGCAGGTGTTTATTATTATTCATTAACTGTAGGAAACAATGTTACTGCATGCAAAAAAATGATTGTAATAAAATAATAAACAATATATTCTAATTAGTAAGAAGGCTGTCTCGCAAGGACAGCCTTTTTTGTCGATATTATTTTGATAACGATATAAATTAAGATACCTTTGCCAATAAATTAATAATAACTTAAACTTTAATAAAAATGAAAAAGATTTACACACTAATTGCTGTATCTGCATTCTCTTTGTTGGCACATGCACAAAATTCAGAAGCTGGGAAATTTCAGTTAAACGAAACAAAACCGTACTTCCATTCAACGTCTCAAGAAAAAATAGCTTTTCCTGATACAACAGGAATATCAGACGTTACAAATTTCTTGCCTTCGTTTGCATCAATAAGCGGTAGTGCTGCATTTTATAGCTACGGTTCTGCAACATTAAAAAAAGGGTATATATATGGTAATAATGGAAGTACTTTCCTTTTCAATGAGTGTGCTCAAGGATACACCAATTTGAATGCTACAACTGTAAAAGTAGTTGGTGCTATTTGCTGGTTTGGTGGAAAACAAAGAGATGCTGCTGGAGGAGCAGCTTCAAAAGTTGTTGTTAATGCATATTCTATAGCAGCAAATATGGCTTGTAATACAAATGGGAGTGGTACATTTAATCAATCAACATTAAATTCTAACGGTCCTGCTGCAACGGCTTCTGCTAGTTCAGATTTATTGTTTGATAATATTGATACAACTACTTTCAGCAATGCTAATTATGTAACATTTGCAACCCCTCCAGTGTTTTCTGGCGACTTTGCAATTGGTGTAAATTTCGCTTCCCTTACAGTTGGTGATACAGTTGGATTAGTTAGTGATAATGTAGGCGACGCAGCAAACCTTGACTATGCATTCTTACACTCAGGAGCAACTGGAAAATGGTATGTTGCGGATGAAGTATTTAGTGCTGCAGCATCACCAACTTTTGGTTCAGGTTCTTTTGATAACGACATTGCAATATTTGCTGTACTTGATGCACCAGCTGGTGTAGATGAGTATTTCAATGGAATGAAATTGACCACTTACCCTAATCCTTCAGTTGACAAAGCAACAATTGAGTATACTTTGGAGAAGAACTCCAAAAATGTAAGTTTAATTGTTTTTGATGAAAAAGGAAGTAAAATTGTTAACAATGTTTACAGCGACCAAAGTGCTGGTACTTATAAAGTAAATATTGAAACTACTAAATTGTCTTCAGGAAATTACTTTTATCAGTTAAATGCTAACGGACATAACTTTACTAAAAAGTTTGTTGTTACCAAATAGTATATTCTAAATAGAATTAAAAACGTCCCGCAAATAGACTTTGCGGGACGTTTTTATTTTAACAAGTTTGTTAC
>CAIRRW010000154.1 GCA_903881065.1 uncultured Bacteroidota bacterium | reverse complement strand
GATTTTAAAATATTAACAACAACAAAAGAAATTAAATTTAAATAATGAAAATATTATATGCAGTGCAAGGTACCGGAAATGGACACATTACAAGAGCAATAGAGATAATTCCTTTTCTTCAGAAAAAAGGAGAAGTAGATATTTTAGTAAGTGGAATTCAATCGGATATTGAATTGCCTTTCAAGGTAAAATATAAATTCAATGGACTTTCGTTTATCTTTGGAAAGCAAGGTGGAGTGGATATTTGGAAAACTTACTGGAAATTAAATTCAAGAAAACTATACAAGGAAATAAAATCGCTTGATGTTAAAAAGTACGATTTAATAATAAGTGATTTTGAACCTGTATCCTGTTGGGCTGCATTAAAAGCGAAAAAGCCATGTATAGGTTTGAGTAATCAGGCTGCGACCTTGCACCCCCTGGCTCCTCAACCTAAAAATAGTGATTTGCTTGGAAAACTTGTATTGCAAAATTATGCTCCTACAACCTATAACTATGGTTATCATTTTAAAAGTTTAGACAAAAATATTTATACTCCAATAATTAGAAAGGAAGTTAGAGAGCTGAAACCTACAAATGAAGGACATTATACAGTTTACCTTCCTGCTTATGATGATGCACGAATTATAAAACACTTAAAACAATTTAACTACATCAAATGGGAAGTGTTTTCAAAACATAATGACAAAAAATACAAATCAAAAAACATTACAATTATGCCGATTGATAAGGATTTGTTTCTTAAAAGCATGGCTTCAGCTGAAGGTATATTATGTAATGCTGGATTTGGAACAACCAGTGAAGCACTTTTTCTCAAGAAGAAATTAATGGTGATACCTATGAAGAAGCAATATGAACAGCACTGTAATGCAGCAATGTTGAAAAGTATGGGAGTGAAAGTAATGAAGAAATTAAATAAAAAACATATTGATAAAATAGGTGAATGGTTGAAGGACAAGAAAATTGTTCATGTTAATTATCCCGACATCACCGAGAAAATTATAGATACAATAATAGCAAATCATGCGGGACAGAAGTTGATTGAAACTGATTTTGAATCTACTCATTACAATATGTTTCAATAAACATGCAACATGCTGATGATTTAAAAAATCATTCTTCAGAACTTAAAAATACAGACTTTGGGGAAGATTTTATTTGGGGTGTGTCCTCATCCGCTTTGCAAACCGAAGGCGCACACAATATTGATGGAAAAGGAAAATCCATCTGGGATGAATTTGCAAAGCGAAAGAATAAAATATTAAACAATGACAATGCAAATGTCGCCTGTAGTTTTTATTCTAATTACAGGCAAGATATTGCTCTTCTAAAAGAATTAGGGATACCTAATTTCCGATTCTCCATCTCATGGTCACGTGTTATACCTGAAGGAACTGGAAAAGTAAACCAACAGGGGTTGGATTTTTATCACAATGTAATTGACACCTGCAAAGAATTCGGTATTGAACCATGGGTAACTTTATATCATTGGGATTTGCCTCAGGCATTGGAAGAAAAGGGAGGATGGACAAATAGAGAAATTTTAAACTGGTTCAAGGAATACGCAGAAGTTTGCATCACTGAATATAAAGATAAAGTAAAAACCTGGATGGTGCTTAATGAGCCTATGGTTTTTACAGGTGCGGGTTATTTTTTAGGAGTACATGCACCAGGTCGACGTGGGTTGTCAAACTTTTTGGCAGCCATGCATCATGCTGTTTTATGTCAGGGAATTGGATTAAAAACAATAAAACATATTTCTCCTGGAGCCAATGTTGGAACCACATTTTCCTGTTCCTATGTTACACCCAACTCTAATTCAGTTAAGGATAAACATGCAGCAACGAAGATAGATGCCTTGCTGAACAGAGCTTTTATTGAACCTTCTTTAGGCTTGGGTTATCCAACCGAAACATTGCCTTTTTTAAAGAAGATTAATAAATATTTTCGTGAAGGAGATGAGGAGCTAATGAAAGCGGAGTTTGATTTTATCGGCATACAAAATTACACCAGAGAAGTGGTGAGTCATTGTTTATATATACCTTATTTGAATGCAAAATTAATTCCTGCGGATAAACGAAAAGT
>CAIRRW010000153.1 GCA_903881065.1 uncultured Bacteroidota bacterium | reverse complement strand
CGAATATTTGAATCTTGCTAAATCCATTGTTGAAGGGAAAGGATATTCATTTTTATATAGTCCAAGCCACATTCCAACCAATTGGTTTCCTCCGGGCTATTCTGGCATACTTGGTTTAATAATGTTATTAATCGGCAAAAATATTATTGTCTTCAAAATATTAAATGGCTTGTTCTTCCTTGGAAGTATAATATTGCTTTTTAATGTAATACGGACGCTTACAACAAATCTCCAACTGGCTTTCTCTGTTTGTATGCTTATAGTATTAAATAGTGGACTGTTGAGATTTTCAACAATAATAATGTCGGAAATGCCATATTTATTTTTTTCAATGTTAACCTTCTATTATGTTGTAAAACTAAAGGATGAACTCTCATTTTGGAAATCAAAATGTTTTTACGGAGCTCTTCTATCAGCTGTAGTTGCTTATTACATTAGAAGTATAGGAATCGTTTTATTGGGTGCGATAGTAATTCATTGGTTGATGGAAAAGAAATGGAAACAGGTAATTGTGTTTATTTCTGGTTTCATTATATTATATCTTCCTTGGTTTATCCGAAATTCCTTACTCAATGTAAAAAGCAGGTATTTAAACACCATGATGACTGTGAATGCTTGGCGGCCAGAACAAGGGCAAATAAGTTCTGTGAGTGATTTTATTTCAAAAATGAAAATTAATTTTTACGACACTGTTATCAAAGGGTTTACTGAAGTGCTTTTTCCGTTTATCAAATTAAGTGAGATGCCTTCATTAATGATAATTCTTGTAGGGTTGATAATAGTATTGATAACCTTTTGGGGTGCCTTGAAAATAAAAAAATACAATTTCCTTTTTATTTTCTATTTATTAGGGAACATTTTCATTTTCATGATTTGGCATGGTGGTAATTTCTCGAGATATGTATTGCCACTTG
Source organism: uncultured Bacteroidota bacterium (assembly GCA_903881065.1). Lineage (GTDB taxonomy): Bacteria > Bacteroidota > Bacteroidia > 2-12-FULL-35-15 > 2-12-FULL-35-15 > 2-12-FULL-35-15. The sequence continues at coordinate 7,023 of CAIRRW010000153.1, read as the reverse complement.
CGCCGTTTATAGCTTTCTGCTTCTTTTATGGACTCTATTATTTATTAATTTATTTTTTTGAAAAGAGTGGAAAAATAGCTCCGAAATTATTACCGTATAGTTTTTTATTCCTTTCTATCTTTTTTATTTTCGGACTAAAAGATATTCATGAAATGGCTTTGGAAAAGGATTACGATCCTGCTTATAAAAATTACTTCGACATAGCGGAGCAAATAAAAGTACTAAATAATCCAAACTTAATTGTTGCTTGCCGCAAGCCCGGAATGTTTTATTATTATTCCAATTGTTATGCTGTAAATTATTTGGATAGCAATAGCGACAGGGAAATATTCACTGATTTTATTGATAAAAAGGTAGATTATTTAGTTTTGGATAAATTGGGATACAGTTCAGTTTACCGGTATTTACGTCCTGCAGTAGAAAAAAATCAGGATTTATTTCAGGTTGTATATTATTTACAAAATCCAAATACCTTTTTACTAAAGTTTGATATCGAGAAAGCGAAGGCGCGCTTTAAATAAAATTTCCTTTCTGATTTACCCCTAATCCCAGACGAATATTTGGAAGAAGCGGGCGAATATTCAAAAGAAATGGGAGTTCTTTGAAAGTATCACCCGATTATTTGAAAGGATCGGGTGAATATTTGAAAGTATCGTCCGAATATTTGGAAGAACCGCCTGAATATTTCAAAGAAGTGGGGATTCTTTGAAAGAATCACCCGAATATTTGAAAGAAGCGGGCGAATATTTCAAAGAAACAGACGGATATTTGGAAGAATCGGTTGGATATTTTAACGAAAAGGCTGTATTATAGCGTTTTAGCTATTTTGATATACGAAAATCACTAAATTTTGGAGAACCAATAAATAAGGAGCGAGATGATACCCTATTTATTGATAACCTTACTTACCTTGAAATAATCGGAATCGTGTTTCGGAGCATTTTTTAAAGCTTCGTCCTGTGTAATGTCATTTTTCACATCATCCTCACGCATCACATTCACCTTATCACTCATATAAATCAACGGTTCTATATTGGAAGTTTCAAGCTCATTTAGTTTATCAACAAAGGAAAGCATATTATTCATATCCTTTTTAATTTCTTCTTTTGATTCGTTTTCAAATTCGAGACGAGCCAAATGAGCAATTTTATCTACCGTTTCGTTATCTATTTTCATTATTAAATAAGTTTAATTCGTTCAATATTATATCGTGTACTTTCGTTTTCAAAGATAATAAATCTTCGTCAGTCATTCCTTTTGTAGAAACAGGTGAATGAACTATCGCTTTCAAGATACCAGGTCGCCCATATACTTTAAAGAAGCCGCCATTTTGCAATAATTTCCAACTATTTAAATAAGTAATTGGCACTATCGGAATTTGTTTTTCGATTGCCAATTTAAATGCCCCATTTTTAAAACCTCGTAAATGTCCTGAACTGGAAATTCCTCCTTCAGGAAAAATAAATATACTATCGCCATTATCAATATCCCTTGCGGCTCTCAAAAATGCATTATGAGATGATTTATTACTTTCCCTTTTTACCAAAATATTCATTTCCTTGAAAAAAACACGGAACAATGGAACCTTATCTAACTCCTGTTTACCAATAAATACATAGTAATTCGGGATAACAATATAACTAAGGACAATGTCTAAATAAGATGCGTGATTTGCAACATAAATTGCAGGATGCGGCAACTTATCCTTGCTGATTTCCCATTTTGTTTTTACAAATAATCCAGGAACAATAAATATCCATCGAGCCCAAAATCTCTTAAATTGAAAGGCTTTTGGAAACCATTCTTTTCGTGAAAGTAAAATAAAAAATGTAGGGTAAAGTACAATCAGCCCAAGAACAAAGTTGAGAATGAAAAGAAATTTCCAAAGTGCTCGAGGTATAATTAAAAGGTATTTCAAGATAGTTTAATATTCAAAATAATTATCGATTTGTAATTTGTTAAATCAAATCTCTCTAACCATTAAACTTTCAGCGAACATAATCAATTCCTGTTTATTACTCACTACAACAGGTATTAGATCAAGAAACGTTAATGCTTTATCAAATTGCTTTTTCATTTCTTTTGTGGCAAGTTCTTTCACATTTAAAAAATTATAAATGGTAGTCACTGCTTCCACCTTTTCCTTCGGGTTAAATTCAGGAGCATTAATCCATTGGTGTAATTCCTCTTTCATATATCTGTTGCCTTCCACCATTTCAAGGGCTTTCAGCAGAAGGTATGTTTTTTTGTTTGCAATAATATCACCGCCTTTTTGTTTCCCGAATTTTTCCTCATCACCAAAAACATCAAGAATATCATCCTGCAATTGAAATGCAATGCCAATATGTTTACCGAAATTATATAAAGCCTGCGCATCTTCCTCTCTTGCACCACCAACAATTGCGCCTATCTTCAAACTGCCACCAATTAAAACCGCAGTTTTAAGTTCAATCATTTTTAAATACTGAATTATAGAAACCTTAATTTCTGTTTCATAATTCATATCGAATTGCTGACCTTCGCAAACTTTTACTGCAGTATCGCTGAAAACATCAAGTAATGCTGGAAGCAATGCTGCTTCAGCCTTACACATTTCCTGATATGCTTTCACCATCATTGCATCCGCACTTAATATGGCAACACTATCATTCCATTTTCTATGCACGGTTGGCTGGTTTCTTCGCACCGGTGCTTTATCCATAATATCATCGTGAACCAATGTGAAATTATGAAACAACTCAACAGCCAAAGCTGGATGCAATGCTTTTTTTATATCCGCTCCAAAAAAATCTGTAGCCATTAAAACCAACACAGGCCGCAAACGCTTGCCGCCAAGTGACATAATATAAGAGATAGGTTCGTAAAGTTCTTTTGGACTTGAGCCGTAGGATTTATCTTTTAATGCCTGCTCTATCAGTTGCAGATATTCTTTACTCGATTTCAATTGAATTTTATAAAATATATTTTGTGTTTTGCAGTACCTTCTTTAAGCCATCTTCCAAAGAAACATTTTCTTTGTTGAGCAGTTGTTTCATTTTGGCAATGTCCGGTCTTCTTCTTGTCATATCGCCATCTTTAAGAGCCGGCAGATGAACAATTTTAGAAGTGGAATTAGTTAATCGTATAATAGTTTGTGCCAGTTCCAGAATCGTAATTTCCTTGTCTCCACCAACATTTACTACATCATTCACAAACATATTATTATAAAAAGCATTTGTAGTGGCAGTAATATTGTCATCGATAAAACAAAATGTACGTGTTTGTTTTCCATCGCCGTAAATGGTAATATCCTTACCGGTAAGTGCGCTTGAAATGAATTTGGAAACAACAAAATCCTTGCTTTGTTTTGGACCGAAGGTATTAAAGAAACGGAAAATAGTATAGTCCAAATCATATTCCTGCTTGTATGATTTCAAATACGACTCGCCAACGTTTTTAACTATTGCATAAGGCAAACGTGAGTTAAGCGGTGTTGTATGTTCGTTCTGAGGAAACTCAACAGGTTCGCCATACACTTCAGAAGACGAAGAAAAATAAACACGTTTTACACCCGTGTTTTTAGAAAGGTTAAGTACATTTTTTATTCCTCCGATATCTTCCAACACACTTACCGGATTTTCTTGTGTACGCTTAACCCCTACCATAGCTGCATAATGAAATACATAATCGAACTGGTAAGCATAAAACACTCCTGAAATATCCATGAAATTATTTACATCACATTTAATAAATTTGATGTTGTTATGTTTCGAAACCGGTATCTTTTCAGCTCTTCCTGTTAAAAAATTATCTACCAGAACCAATTGATTTTCCTCTTTCTCAGCTAATTTATTTGCCAGACAACTTGGAATAAATCCTGCTCCGCCGGTAATTAAAATTTTAGTCATTCTATTATATTGATTTGTTTTTAATTTGTGATTAATGTTCTGCTGCATTCTTTAAATATGCTCCGTACCCACTTTTCATTAATGGTTCGGCAAGTTTTAATAACTGCTCTTTATTTATATAACCCATTCGGTAAGCTACTTCTTCAATACAGCCAATACTCAACCCCTGACGTTCTTCAATCACCTGTACAAACTGACCTGCTTGTGTTAATGATGCGAAAGTACCTGTATCTAACCACGCAGTACCTCTATCAAGTATGCCTACTTTTAACTTTCCTTGATTCAAATAATATTTATTCAAATCGGTAATTTCGTATTCACCGCGAGGGCTTGGTTTTAATGTTTTTGCAACCTGCACCACACTGTTGTCGTAAAAATATAAACCCGGTACAGCATAGTTTGATTTAGGATGTGTTGGTTTTTCTTCTATTGATTTTGCATTTCCTTCGGCATCAAATTCCACTACTCCATATCTTTCAGGATCGGAAACATGATATGCAAATACAACTCCTCCATCAGGATTTTGATGCTGCTGTAACAACCGTCCCAAGCCTGCTCCATAAAAAATATTATCTCCTAACACTAAAGCTACTTTATCATTACCAATAAACTTTTCTCCTATTACAAATGCCTGTGCTAGCCCGTTTGGTATTTCCTGAACTGCATAGCTGAACTTGCAACCGATACTTTTACCATCACCGAGCAGTCTTTCGAAATGAGGCAAATCATGCGGTGTGGAAATAATTAATAATTCCGAAATGCCAGCCATCATTAATACTGATAGCGGATAATAAATCATTGGTTTGTCGTATACAGGCATAAGCTGTTTGCTAACTGCTAGTGTTAAAGGGTGTAAACGAGTTCCGGAACCTCCGGCTAATATTATTCCTTTCATCTTATATTTTACTGTATTGTTTAATTGTTATCTGCACGTCAATCTTTTATTTTCAACTCGTCCAAATCAATATCTTCTTCTTCATCAAACACCTGTATTAAAGGTTCTTTCATAAACGCCTTGGTTGTCAGTCTTTTTTCCAATGATAATAAAAAACAAGGCAGCAACACTAAATTTGAACAATATGCGAGAAGCAAAGTTACTGAAATTAATATTCCAAGAGCCTGTGTTCCTCCGAAGTTGGAAGCTGCAAATATTCCAAATCCACAGAATAAAATAATGGCTGTATATATCATGCTCACGCCGGTTTCGCGAATTGCCAATGAAACTGTCTTGGATATATTGTGGTTGTGATTTTTTAATTCCTGACGGTATTTAGTGAGGAAATACATGGTGCCGTCAGATGAAATACCGAAGGCGATACTGAAAATTAAAATTGTTGATGGCTTTAAATGTATATCGAAAAAACCCATCAGACCTGCTGTAATAATCAATGGAACAAGGCTTGGTATTACCGAAATTAATACCATTCGTGGCGACATAAACAGCATAAACATTACCAGTGCTATCAGTATAATTGCAAGCAGAACTGATTCCAACAAGTTGGTAACGAGGAAGGCATTACCTTTCAGGAACATTAAACTGTTTCCGGTAATAACAACTTTATAATTTTTATCAGCGGCAAGCCATGATTTATTTTCGTAATCATAATTAAATACACTGTCGATGCGCGGTTTCAGAGTATCTATCAAACTTGCCATGCGTATGGAACCAAGGTCTTTCATTTGAATGCTGATACGTGTGTATTGTTTGGTACTATCTATAAACGCTACAAACTGGCTACCTTTGCCTTTCATATTTGCATTGGCAAAGTCCGAAAGTTTTTGAAGTTCAATTGCTCCCGGCAGTCGGTATTGTTTTGGTTTACCGTCGTTATATGCCTGATTGAAAAACTTTACTCCTTCTACAATAGATATTGCGCGTGAGAATTCGGAGTACTGGGTAAATAGCTTCTGCAGTTTATTTATTTTATAAAGTGTACGTCCTCCATCGGCAAATACACCGTTTGGTTTTTTGGTGTCGATACTTATTTCGAAAGGTAGTACTCCGTGATAGTTTTTCTCGAAGTACTTTAAATCCATTAATACCGGGTCTTTCTTAGGCAAATCATCCACTACATAACCGAGGGGAAGTATTTTTGTAACTCCATAAATGGAAACAACAAGTATTGCTATTACAGTAATATAAATGCTTTTGCGGTGGTGATGTACAATGTAATTAACCTTTTCGAGTATATTGGTTATCAGTTTCGACTGTAAATGTTTTACATGCCTAACCGATGGTGGCGGCAGAAAGCTGAACACAATTGGTACCAGCATCATCGAAATTAAATAGGTAAACATTACGCTGATGGAAGAAATGAAACCAAATTCGAACAGCATAGTAGTATCTGTAGAACAAAACACTGCGAAACCGATGGAGGTGGTTACGTTTGCCAGAAACAACGACACGCCTACTTTTTCAATCGCACGCGACAATGATTTAATTTGATTGCCATGTATTCGGTATTCGTGATGGTATTTATTGAGCAGCATAATGCAGTTGGGAACACCAATTACAATGAGCAGCGGAGGGATTAATCCGGTAAGTGCCGATACCTGATAACCGACTATAACCAGAAAACCGACCGACCAGATAACCCCTACAAACACTACTGCGAGAGAGAATACAACCGGGAGTATGGATTTGAAAAACAGAAACAGAATGATACCTGTAACAATTATTGCAAGTATCATAAACAACGACATCTCGTTTTTTATCTTCCGTGCTACTGCTGTACGGATGTATGGCATGCCCGAATAACGAACATCTATATGGGTTTGGGTAATAAATTTTTCCACCTCTGCCTTTATAGCATCAACAATATCAAGTCGTTTATTGGTATTAAGCTTGCTGTTTTCAAAGGTAATCATCATGGTGGTGGCATGTGCCGAATCGTTGTACACCATGTCGCGATAAAAAGGGAGTGAAGCAATTACTTTTTTCAGACTATCCACTTCTGCCTGTGTTTTGGGGCGTTGTGTTATTATCGGCTTGTCCTCAAAAATACCAAGACTATCATTTTTTATAACGGTATGAAGTCTCGCGACCGACACCACAGCCTTCACTCCTACAAGGTCTTTCAATCGGTTTCCCAAATCGTACCATTGATTAAAGCGGTCGAGTTTATACAATCCTTCG
>CAIRRW010000152.1 GCA_903881065.1 uncultured Bacteroidota bacterium | reverse complement strand
TGTTGTAGCATCCAAGTGGGCAAAAGTTGTTGCCGGAGCAGGGTCAGTCAAGTCATCCGCAGGCACGTAAACCGCCTGAACTGAAGTGATAGAACCACGTTTTGTAGATGTGATACGTTCCTGCATCAATCCCATTTCCGTAGCCAAAGTTGGCTGGTAACCCACCGCTGAAGGCATACGGCCTAACAACGCCGATACCTCAGAACCTGCCTGTGTGAAACGGAAGATGTTATCAATAAAGAATAATATATCGCGCCCGCCTGATTTTTCGTCACCGTCACGGAAATATTCCGCCATCGTTAATCCTGATAAAGCCACACGAGCACGTGCTCCCGGAGGCTCGTTCATTTGTCCGAAAACCAAAGTAGCCTGTGATTTTTCCAACTCTTTCATATCAACCTTGGTCAAATCCCAACCGCCTTGTTCCATAGAGTGTTTAAACTCTTCACCATATTTTATAACGTTCGATTCAATCATCTCACGCAATAAGTCATTTCCTTCACGGGTACGTTCTCCAACACCTGCAAACACTGATAATCCTTCGTATCCTTTTGCAATGTTATTGATTAATTCCATAATCAATACGGTTTTACCAACACCTGCACCACCGAACAAACCTATTTTACCTCCTTTAGCATAAGGCTCTAATAAGTCGATTACTTTGATACCTGTAAATAATACTTCGGTAGAAGTACTCAAATCCTCGTATTTAGGAGGATTACGGTGAATAGGTGCTCCGCCTTTATTTGATACTGCACCAATACCGTCAATAGCTTCTCCAACCACGTTGAACAAACGGCCTTTCACTTGCTCGCCCACAGGCATCATAATACCTGCTCCGGTAGTTCTCACTTCCAAACCACGGTATAAACCATCCGAAGAGTCCATTGCGATAGTACGCACGGTGTCTTCGCCGGTATGTTTTTGTGTTTCTAATATTACTACCTGACCATTAGGTTTTGTAACTTCCAATGCTTCCAAGATGTTTGGCAATACAGCTCCTCCTTCGAACATTACGTCGATTACGGGCCCGATTACCTGTGATATTTTACCTTTTACTATTGACATTTTGTATGATTTATTTATCTGTTTTTTTAAAATCGAGCGCAAAAGTAGTAATTAATATTATATGAGAAAGTTTTGTTTGTAATATGTTGAAAAAATCATTTTGATTTTCTGAAGGTGGATGGAACGCTGATGACACTGATTTTTATGATTAAAAAGGATTTTAAATTGAATTAGGTTACTATTAATTCGGAAAGAGCTACTAATTGTAAATTGGTGGTTACTATTACTAAATTAAGGGTTACTAATATTAAATTATGAGTTACTAATAGTAAATTTAGGGTTACTATGAGTAAATTGAGTGTTGAAATAGTAATTATTTTGAAATCAAGGTAAAAAAGATCTTCCATAAAAAATAAATAGTACTTTTTAAGCCTAAGGACGAACTTTCTCGACCCGAAACCACTTTTCTTACTTTTGAAGGTAAAGTGCAAATTTGAAGGCTTTTTATAAAAAGGCAGATTATTTTGTCTTCACAAGAGAAAATTCAGCAAAATGACTTTTTCCAATCCGTTATCCTTTTTGCTTACATTTGTAAACAAATCTTATAAAAATAAACCCTTATGTCGAAACAGGAAGAAATGCCATCATTAACGAATACAAAAGTATCAGATTATATAAAAATTGTTTTGAATGATTATCGTATTGCCTGCGAGAGTCGCGAAGCAAGTTTGTTGGGGAGGCGTGAGGTGCTTACTGGGAAAGCAAAGTTCGGAATTTTTGGAGATGGAAAGGAGATACCGCAACTGGCGATGGCGAAAGTATTTAAGAATGGTGATTTTCGTTCGGGTTATTATCGTGACCAAACCCTAATGTTTGCAATTGGAAACCTTACTTTACAGGAATGGTTTGCGGGACTTTACGGACATACTGATGCTGATGCAGAACCGATGAGTGCAGGGAGACAAATGGGAGGACATTTTGCTACACGGAGCTTAAATGCTGATGGGACGTGGAAAAATTTGACTATACAAAAAAATTCCTCATCGGATATCTCTCCTACAGCTTCGCAAATGCCACGTTTGATAGGCTTGGCTATGGCTTCGAAATATTATAAAGCAAATACAGAATTGCAGACAGAGCGGTTTCAAAAGTTCTCGAACAAAGGAAATGAAATTGCTTTTGGAACTATTGGCGATGCAAGTACATCGGAAGGATTATTTTGGGAGGCAATAAATGCTGCTGGGGTGATGCAAATACCAATGTTGATTTCGGTTTGGGATGATGGGCATGGAATTTCTGTTCCTAAAAAATACCAAACTACTAAGGAAAGTATTTCAGAAATATTGAAGGGGTTTCAACGTGAAAATGAAGGAAACGGTTACGAAATATTTAAAACAAAAGGTTGGGACTACGTTCATTTATGCGAGACGTATGAGAAAGCAGCCAAAATTTGCAGAGAACAGCATGTGCCGGTTTTAGTGCATGTGGAAGAAGTTACACAGCCTCAGGGACACAGCACATCAGGTTCGCACGAGCGTTATAAATCAAAAGAACGGTTGCAATGGGAACTTGATTTTGATGGCATAAAAATGATGCGCGAATGGATATTGAAAAATAAACTTGCGAACGAAGATGCCTTAAGAGAGATAGAAGAGAATGCGAAGAAGGCGGTAATTGAAGCGAAAAAGGTAGCTTGGAATGCTTATTTAACTCCAATTAAAAATGAAGTTAAAGAAGTAAATATACTGATGGATGAATTATCTGCTCAATCAGAAAATGCTTCATTTATTTCAAAGATGAAAAACGATTTATATTCGATATTAGAACCTAATAGGAAGGATGTAATAGTTGCTGTTAAAGCTATATTGCGATTAACAAGAAATGAAACTTTAAGTGCAAAATCAAAATTAGTGGACTGGCTAAATGAATCGAAGTTAGCTAATCATGATAGATACAGTTCCTATTTACACAGTGAATCAGAGTTTAGTGCATTAAAAGTAACGCCTGTGAAGGCTGAGTTTGAAGGGGAAGCAAAAATAGTGGATGGCAGAGAATTATTGAGAGATAACTTTGATGCATTGCTTACAAAATATCCAGAAGTAATAATATTTGGGGAAGATTCGGGGAAGATAGGTGGTGTAAATCAAGGATTGGTGAGGCTTCAGGAGAAGTTTGGCGAGGTTAGAGTTTTTGATACCGGCATACGCGAGGCAACAATTATGGGACAAGCGATTGGACTTGCTTTGCGTGGTATGCGTCCTATTGCAGAGATTCAGTATCTTGATTATTTATTATATGCATTGCAAATAATGAGTGATGATTTAGCAACACTTCAGTATAGAACAAAAGGAGCGCAAAAAGCTCCCGTAATTATTCGTACGCGAGGCCATCGTTTGGAAGGAATATGGCATAGTGGTTCTCCATTAGGCATGATGATTAATGCGTTGCGCGGGATTCATATTTGTGTTCCAAGAAACTTACAGCAGGCATCAGGATTTTATAATACACTGCTGTGCGCTGATGAGCCCGCTATAATTATTGAGCCGCTGAATGGCTATCGTTTAAAGGAACAACAGCCTTCAAATATTGGCGAGTATAAAATTCCTTTGGGTGTTGTTGAAACTATTAACGAAGGAACAGATGTGACACTTGTAACTTATGGTTCGTGCTGCCGAATTGCACTGGAGGCAGTAAAACAATTAACGGAGACTGATATATCTGTTGAAGTAATAGATGTACAAACGTTATTGCCATTTGATTTGAATCATTCAATAGTAGAATCGATCAAGAAAACAAATAGACTTGTTATTTTGGATGAAGATGTGCCTGGAGGAGCAAGTGCATATATCATGCAGAAACTTTTGGAAGAACAAAAAGCATTTAGATATTTAGATTCAGAACCTGCAACTTTAACAGCAAAAGAACACCGTGCAGCTTATGGAACAGATGGAGATTATTTCTCGAAACCATCTGCTGAGGATGTTTTTGATACTGTTTATCAGCTGATGCAGGATGTGAATCCGGTAAAATATCCCGGGATTTATTAAGAAATAAAGGACAATATCTTAGTCCTTTATTTTTAAAACAAATGAGAATGAAAACCACAGAATCTTCTTCAAAATATAATTCACTCGAAAAAATGAGTGTGCTGGAACTGCTTTCCAATATTAATAAAGAAGATAAAACAGTCCCTGTTGCAATACAAAAAGTAATTCCTAAGATAGAAAAACTGGTTAATGTAATTGTAAAACAAATGAAGCTAAGGGGACGATTGTTTTACATTGGGGCGGGAACAAGCGGACGTTTAGGGATTGTAGACGCTAGCGAATGTCCACCTACCTATGGTGTTCCGCAAGGTATGGTAATAGGGTTAATTGCCGGTGGTGACAGAGCGATTCGTAAAGCCGTTGAGTTTTCGGAGGACGATAAAGAGCAAGGGTGGAATGATTTACTTGCACATAACATTAATTCGAAAGATGTAGTAATAGGAATAGCGGCATCCGGTTCAACACCTTATGTTGTTGGGGCTTTGGAATATTGTAATAAGAATGAAATATCTACAGGCTGTATTGTTTGTAATAAAGGAAGCAACGTAGCGAAAGTTGCAAAATATATAATAGAAATTGTTGTAGGTTCTGAATTTGTAACAGGCAGTACTCGTATGAAATCAGGAACTGCTCAGAAACTTATCCTAAATATGATTTCAACTTCGGTGATGATAAAGCTTGGAAGAGTAAAGGGAAATAAAATGGTGGACATGCAATTGAGTAATAATAAACTTGTGGACAGAGGAACTAAAATGATTGCTGATGAACTAAATGTTTCTTATAAAAAGGCAAATGATTTATTGAAAAAACATGGCAGTGTAAGGAAAGCTGTCGATTCAATAAAATGATAAATGTTATATTAAGGCAGAAATAAACATAGTCAGGAAGAACTCGAAGATTATATTGAAGAGTTGAGGGAACTTATTTTTGACGCTGAATTAAGGTTAAAAGAGAAAAATATAGTATATCAGGAACTTGTTGAATTGACAAGAGATATTCATAATTCCTGTATCGATTTAGAAAAGAATCCAACAGAAATAGAATGTTTAAAGGTGGTTGAGAATATTAAAAAATATCTGGAAGGATTTGCGCACGATAATAAAATACAATAGTAAAATCACTTCATAATTTCACTAAGATATATTAATCGAAAACATTATTTATCCGTATTCATGCAGGACATAGAACCTTATTTTAATTGGCGGCACATTTATATTGCATCTGAAGATGAGCGTTCTCCTTTTTATGAACGAGAATACAGCGAGTTTGAATATACCAATTCAATTTATAATTATTTAATTCATCCACAGTGGGATGATATTGATTCTCCAACACTTTATATAAAGATATTAGCTGTAGATTATGATCAAAGCTTTGCAATAATTGAACTTATGGGCGAATGGAACGATTGTATTAATAATGATATTATGACTTTAAAACGAGATATTATCGAGCGGATAATGGAATATGGAGTAAATAAATTTATTTTGATTGGAGAAAATGTTTTGAATTTTCATTCGTCGGATGATTGTTATTATGAGGAATGGTTTGATGAAGTGGAAGATGGCTGGATTGCATTTTTAAATTTCCGCAATCATGTTTTAGATGAGTTTAAACAGGCAAATATTGATTATTATATTGTTTCCGGAGGGCAGCTGAATGATATTACCTGGCGCACTTCTACTCCACAACAATTATTTGAAAAGATAGAGCTTTTTGTTCAAAAAAGAATTGGTAATTAAGCGATGAAGAAAATATATTTCCCTATTTATGTTTTGTTATTAATAGCTCTCAGCAGTTGTTCTCAAACAGAAACAAAGAATATTGATACTGCTGAATTTCAGGTTGGGTATCCAAAACTAAAAGGTGATGCGCTTGAACAATTGAGAAGCTATCCAATGCCTAGATATAAACCCAATAATAATTTTTTGAGATTATTTAATTGGATGGATCCAAATTATATTGGTGGAGGTGGACAGGATGAAATGAAAGCTAAGGATGCACAGAAAAAAAGCTTTGAGATTCAGGAAGAATTGGGAAGAAATTGGAATTATTATTTAGTCATTTGGAATCTTAGATAT
>CAIRRW010000151.1 GCA_903881065.1 uncultured Bacteroidota bacterium | reverse complement strand
TTAAATCATCGTCAATTATAATAGCTTTAATCATCTCTTTTATTTCTGCAAATATACATTTATTTGTAATATTGCGCAACTCTTTACAAATAACAAACTTAACAATATTATGTACGGACTCGTAAATAAAGCAATTCAGGACTTAATTGTATCAAAATATGACCAAATCACTTGGGGGGAAATTAAAACACATTCGAAAGTAACCGAAGATATTTTTATTGGTAATTTGATTTATGACGATTCTGTAACCTTCGGACTTGCTGTTTCATCTGCAGAAGTACTTGGAATTACCTTGAACGACTTCCTTGAGAAGTTGGGTGAATTCTGGGTATTGGATACCGGATTAAAACATTACAACCATTATATGACAACCGGAGGCAGCAACTTTAAAGATTTTATCATTAACCTCCCCCATTTTCATACCCGAATACAACTTGTGTTCAAAGAAATTCAACCGCCCGAATTTGAAATTACTGATATTAAAGAAAACTCCCTTTCTGTTCATTATTACTCTACCCGAACCGGTTTAACTCATTTTGTATATGGTTTGCTCAATGGTTTGGGAATAATGTTCAAACAAAAAATAAATATTAAAATTGGTGAATCCATTAATAATAACATCAAACATGATGTGTTTTATATCAATTGGTAGGATAACAAAATGAAGAATCAAATAGAATTAGCTTTTATAAAATTATTTCCATTCTACTTTACTATTGATAAGGATTGGAATATTACTTCGGCAGGCCCTTCCTTTTTAAAACATTTCCCTTTTTCAATAGGTAAAAAATTTAAGAACGAATATATCATCGTTAGCCCAGCCTATTTGAATAAAGCGGAAGATTATGGGAAATTAGAAGACAAACTGATAATATTAAAGAAAAAGGATTCCAACATAATTTTCAGAGGGCAATTTATTATACTTGATAATTTACTTTATTTTTCAGGCTCTCCATGGGTTAATAAGATGGAGGATTTAAATGAAAAAAATATTTCTCTTTCTGATTTTTCTTTGTCGGATAATACCATTGATTTAATACAACTGGTGCAACTGCAAGAGCAGTCTTCAAATGATTTAAAAAAGTTAAACGACTTAATAAATAAAAGAAATAAAGATTTATTAGCGGCTCAACTTAAATTTCAAAGAATAATACAATCCAGTAGTGATATTATATTTGAACTGAATGCTGATTTAATGTGCACTGAGCTTTATTTAAAAGATGAAAGTGTATTGGTTATTCCGCGTGAAGGGTATATTGGTAAATATCTAATGGATGTTTTCCCTGGTGAGTTCGGGGAAATGATAAAAGCAAATATTAATAATGCTTTGGTTACAAAAGAGCCATTAGAATTTGAATTTCATAGTAAAGTAACAGGCTTGTGGAACAGAGGGCATATTAGTACATTTGAATTGGATGACGAAATAACAATAATTGTTTCTACCCGAATAATTGAAGAGAAAAAACAAAAGGAGATAGAAGTTCAAACCTCTAATGCCCGATTAAAGGCTGTAATAAACCATATGAGTATTGGTGGAGTATTATTAGAAAATCAGCAGCGTGAAATTGTATTGGTAAATAAAACATTCTGCGATTTGTTTTCTATTAATGTAATTCCCGAATATCTTATAGGTGCCGACTGTAGTAATAGTGCTCAAGAATCATCCGTGCTTTTTAAAAACCCAGAACATTTTATTTCTCGTATTACCGAAATACTCGCAAAAAGAGAAACAGTCATCGGAGAAACGCTTGAAATGGTTGATGGGAAAATACTGGAACGGTATTATATTCCTATATACAACAACAATATCTATTTAGGACATCTATGGAAATATATTGATATTACTGAAAGAACAAGAGC
>CAIRRW010000150.1 GCA_903881065.1 uncultured Bacteroidota bacterium | reverse complement strand
TTTACCTGTACTTTGTTTCTTCCTTTTGAGGGTGAAAAATCGTTTGCCAATTTAAAAACAAAGGAACAGGTAAAAGCATTTTTTGAAACAGAGTTCCCTGATGCTGTGCCTTTGATGCCGACTTTGATTGATGATTTTATTCATAATCCTGCAGCATCATTGGTAACAGTAAAATGTTTTCCGTGGACATTTGATAATAAAGTGGCGCTTATTGGAGATGCTGCACATGCTATAGTTCCTTTCTTTGGGCAAGGTATGATTTGCGGTTTTGAAGATTGTGTGGTGCTTGATAAATTGATTACAAAACACAACGAAGACTGGACGAAGATATTCCCTGAATATCAGGAGTTGCGCAAGCCTGACGGTGATGCAATTGCTGATATGGCGATTGCAAACTTTGTGGAGATGCGTGATAAAACAGGTGATCCGAAGTTTTTATTACAGAAGAAAATTGAAGCCAGCTTCAGCAGTAAACATCCTGATAAGTGGGTGCCGTTTTATAGTAAAGTAGTGTTCAGCCCTGATGTGCGGTATTCTACAGCTATGAAAGACGGACAGGCGCAGGAAGCAATAATGCAGAAGATAATGGCAATGCCTGATATTGAAAATAAATGGGATAGTGCCGAGGTAGAGAATGCTATACTTGGTTATTTGAAGTAGGAAATAGGCAGAAAAGAAGCGGAGTAAATAATTAACTCTTCTTCTTTTTTTCTTTATTTTTCAAGGTTCTCCACTTTTTCAAATCAGAGTCGGCCTTCTCTATTTCCTTCACTCCTATATAAGCAAAAGATCTATCCGAATAATAATCTGCATTATAAGGATCCATTTTTATTGCCATAGTATAATCGACAATAGCATCCTTAAACTTCTTCAATTTATATTCCGCCAACCCTTTGTAATGGTAGTAATCAGGGTCGTCCGACTTAATTGCAATAGCCATTTCATAATGCTCAATTGCTTTTTTATACTTATCATGTGCATAATTTATAAGCCCTAAATCAATGTTGGCATCAGCATATTTTGGATTTAAATCCAGCGTTTTTACAAAATCTTCAATCGCATCATCATATAGATCCTCCTCATATTCAATGACACCTTTATGAAAATAGGCGGAATCATAGTCCGGCTTCAACGCTATAGCAAGTGTAAAATCCTTCAAAGCTTCATTGTAATTCTTTTTATAATAAGCCGCTTTGCCTTTATAATGCCAATATTGAGCGGTTTTAGGCTGATTGGATTTTTGCTGAGTAGTTTTGTGTTGCGTCGATTTCTGCTGGGCTACTAGCGGTGTAACATATAAAAATAATATGCTTAAAAATAAAATTAGTGTTTTAATCATTGCAAAACGTACTTAATTGTTCAATACACTTATTATTTAATACGCGGTAAATATAAGTTAAAAATAGTTCAAATGAAATATTTAGAAGTTAAATCTGTTCCAATTATATATTCTTCAAAAACCAAAATTCATTGATTTCATACTCAATTTCCTATAAAATGTTGTAAAACATTGAATATTAGTCACCATTTTGGTAGAGAAATATCTACGGGAAGATACCCTCGTGACCACTAGGGTACAGTTCCGTACACGTTTCTCTACCCTAGTGGTCACGAAGGCAGGGAAATGTTAAGCGGATTGTACCCTAGTGGTCACGAAGGCACCAAAAGTTAAAGAATTATCTACCCGAGTGACCACGATAGCAGGAAAATGGAAAGGAAATACTACCCTAAATAGCATTTATCTATACTATTAATCATCAAAAAAACGAAAACGCTACAGGAAATTGTAATATCTGAAAGAAGAAAGAAACAAATCACAGGCTTTTGAATTGT
>CAIRRW010000149.1 GCA_903881065.1 uncultured Bacteroidota bacterium | reverse complement strand
GATTTTATTTCTGGAGGAGATTTAACTAATACAACTTTTAGTTTGTTACTACCCAGTTCTATTTTTTTAAAATCAACAATAGCACGAAACGAGGTTGTACTTATCTTTTCATAATTATCAAAAGCAACATTATATTTTACATTAATTTTATCAGGAAATGTCTTCAAGCCATATCCTATAGGCAGATTCACAACCTCAATAGGCAAGTCAATATTAGCTTCGGTATATTTTGTGACATTAACGGTAGCCTGCACTGTTTGTTGAGAGAACTCAACAAATTTCAACTCCTTATTTTGTAAAATAGTTAATTTCATAGAAACTGATTTATTCACATTTTTTAATTCGATAGGAACTGTTTCGACAGATTTAATTTTATCCAAAACATCTGCTGCCCCAGAAATATCAATGTAATCAGGTGTTAAAATAACACTATCCCGTTGTTGAAATTGGTTTTGGAAACTAATTTTCAAGTTTGATTTAACAGGTACACGCTTAGTTAACTTTTTGTTGAAATTCAAAAATACAGTATCAGGATAAACTCTCAAAATCCTTATATCGCCACTAAACTGGGAGGTGATTTTATCAATCCTTGAGTTGCCTAATAGATAAAAATGATTTCTTAATGCCAAAGGTTTTGAATCTTTTATATCCATCAATACTTCTTCATTTTGCTTTTTAAATTTATATACAAGCAAATTGAAACCGGTTGATTCTATTTCAATATCAATATTCTCAGGCAAATGATTCGCAATAACTTTATCAACTGGGAAATTAATATATTTTACAGGGAAGTTTACTACAATAGAATACTCTTTTGAAAGCGACATCATAACCCAAAAAAATAAGGAAGCCAATACACAAAATAAAAATGTGATTACCCTCCTGTTTAATTTCACTCTTTGTTTTGTTGGCATTTCAGTTATTAATTAAAATCAATCAAATATTACCTGACAAATTGAACACTTTATAAAAAAATAGCGTTGAGTTTATATTTTACTCAACGCTATTGATTTATTTAGTAGTCTTTAATTATTTTTGATCTGCTCCAATCATCGTTGAAGAGTCCATAGAAACAGCACTTTTTTCAATTTTAAGTTTATGTCCTCCTTCAACTTCAATTATAAATGTTTTTTCCTGAACTTCAACTATTTTTCCATGGATGCCGCCAATGGTAACTATTTTATCACCTTTTGCAATATTTTCACGAAACTTCTTTTGATCCTTTGATTTCTTCATTTGAGGGCGAATCATAAAGAAATAAAATACTACGATAATTAAAACCAGAGGAATAAATTGTCCGATTGCATTTCCTCCTCCTTGTGCTCCAGTTGCCATTAATAATGTGTTTCCCATTTTTTACGTTTTGTTTATTTATTTTATTGTTATTACTGATTATTTTATTTTTAATTTATTCCTGTTCTGGAACATTAATTGTTGATACTATCGTTAATATCTTAGTACTAGGGTTGCAGTTCGTAACCAAAGTAACTGTTTTTTCAACTACACCTGATTTTCCTTCACTGTTAAATACTACATCTATTTTTGATTCCTGTCCAGGTTTCACTGGTCCTTTAGGATATGTTGGAACAGTGCAACCACAGCTGCCTTGAGCAGATGAAATTACTAAATCAGAACCGCCATTGTTTTTAAATACGAATGAATAAGAAACTTTTTCTCCTTGAGTAATCTTTCCGAAATCGTGTTTTTCTTCGTTAAAAACCATTACTGGAGCTGAACCTGGAGTTGCCGGTTTTCCTGAAGCAGTTGATGGCACATTAATTACATCAGTTGAAATGGACGAATCCCCTTTCTTTTCTTCATGTCTGCAAGCAACAGTAAAAATTACTAGTGAACCAATGATAATTCTTAAAGTGAGTTTCATTATTTTATGAATGTTTTTTTGTTGTGTTAATTAGCTTATTCCATTAAGCCTCTTCCCATTTTATTTACCTTGTTTTCAGCTTTCAAATCCAGTACCAGTTTATCTAAAATCCCATTAATAAAAGTATTACTTTTTGGGGTACTGTACATTTTTGATATTTCAATATACTCGTTTAATGTAACTTTTACAGGAATATTAGAGAAGTGAATGATTTCAGCAACTGCCATTTTCATCAATAGAACATCCATCATCGCAATTCTCTCAATTTCCCAATTCTTTGTTTTATCTTTTATTAATTTTTCAATCTCTTCATTTCTTAAAGCAGTTTGAGCGAATAATTCTTTTACAAATTCAGCATCGTCTTCTTTATCTTTATAGATTGGTAGCAATTTAAAATCAGGCGTTGCTTCTTCTTTGAACGATTCAATTGTTTTAACAATCATTGGATTCACAATGTAAATATCATCACCCCAATTAAGATTTCTCTCTTCGTAGAGATGATTCAACAATTCAAACTCAGCCATGTTTTCTTTAAAAACAGTAAGTATAAAGCTACGATCTGTTTTGTACGAATTATCAGAAACATTCATATATTTCCAATAATACTCAGAAGCTTTTATATCATTGTAAATTCGTTTTATCAGTTCAAACTCATTATCCCAACTAATTTTACGGTTATTTATTTCGCGCTGTAAATGAATATTTTCAGCCAACTGAGTAATAAATTTGTTCTCTACAAACTTCAAGTTGGGATTCAGGTTAGCAGATGTAGCAAGATGTTTGCCTTTAGCTTCTTCAAGAATTATAGATGCTACATGGCGTAGTTCCTGAAATATTGCCAATTGATAAATATATAAATCATATATTTTATCAATATTTCTGAATAATTCTTTCTCCGACTTTGCTAAATCCCTTGTATCCGATTGAAAAAAACCGTACAACGCTTTCATTACTATTATTCTTAAATATCTTCTGTTCAACATTACTTCTCCGAATTACTACACTTATGTATTTATGAATAACTATTAATAAATTTTACTTCAACAAAAATTACAAAGAACTAATTAAAACGTCAATTTTACTTTTCCAATATCTGCAATACGTTTCTCCGCAATTCTGTTAGCAGCCATATATGTAGGAATATTCTGTTCTTTCGAAATCTTGAAAATATTCAACGTTGTTTGATATATTTTTTCTGCATGAGCCATTGCGCGTTCGCGATTATACCCTTGCAATTCATAAAACACATTGATGATTCCGCCTGAATTAACAACAAAATCGGGAGCATAGATGATTCCTTTTTCCATAATCATTTTACCATGAACTGTTTCTTCTGCAAGCTGATTATTGGCAGCGCCACAAACGATTGAACATTTCAAGCGACCAATAGTATCAGTGTTTAATACTGCTCCAAGCGCACATGGTGCATAAATATCCATGTCCATATCAAAAATGCCTTTCGGGTCAGCAATTACAGCAGCTCCAGTTTCTTTAGCAACCAATTGCAAACGCTCTTCATTAATATCATAAATGGAAACTTTTGCTCCTTCTTTTACCAAATGTTTTACCAGGTTTTCTCCCACATTTCCTATTCCCTGCACCACTATTTTCTTGCCGGATAGACTATCATTTCCCCATTTTTCCTTAGCAGAAGCTTTCATTGATAAATAAACACCGTAAGCTGTTACTGGAGATGGGTCACCACTTCCGCCCATATTCAAAGGCAATCCACTCACATAATCCGTTTCCATTTTAATGTACTCCATATCTTTTGTATTCACCCCAACATCTTCTGCAGTGATATATTTTCCGGAAAGACTATTAACAAACTTTCCGAATCTACGCATCATTGTTTCGTTCTTTTGAGTTTTTGAATCACCTATTATCACCGCTTTCCCACCACCAAGGTTCAATCCGGCAGCTGCTGATTTATAAGTCATTCCTCTAGAAAGGCGCAGTGCATCAGTCAATGCTTCCATTTCATTGTTATATGGCCACATACGTGTTCCGCCCAAACTTGGTCCTAAAACAGTATTATGAATTGCAATTATTGCTTTTAATCCTGTGTCGTTATCATTACAAAATAACACTTGTTCGTGGTTATTTAACGTCATTTGAGCAATCACTGGATTTTCTGCCAACGACGATTTTTTGATGTCTTGAACTTCTATCATCTTTATTTGTTATTTAAAATTAAACTAAATTTATATTAATCAGAAACTATTTATTTGAGTAATTTTGCTGCCTTAAAAAAAGCACCTGTTTTTAATTTGCCGGCAAAAGTATATTTAATTTTTGAGCCTGCAAAAATAAACCAAATTAGCTGATAAACCTCATATTTTATTTTAATTTATATTGAAATCGCTCAGACATATTAATAAGTACTTTTTAAAGTACAAATGGAGACTTATTTTAGGCATATTTTTTACTGCTATTTCCAACTTTTTTGCCGTCTATTCCGTTACGTTTGTGCGAGATGCAATTGATTATGTAAAAGATATTGACAAACTGAAAGCAGCCGGCGACCATCCTTATAATCAACTGATAATATATACACTGATAATTATCGGATGGGCAATTGTAAGCGGATTTTTCCTCTTTTTGATGCGCCAGTCAATCATTGTAATGTCTCGATTGATTGAAAAAGATTTAAAAAACGAGATATTCGATCATTATCAGCACCTCGATATTGGATTTTACAAACGCAATAATACCGGAGATTTGATGAACCGAATCAGCGAAGATGTAAGCAGGGTGAGGATGTATATCGGGCCTGCCATTATGTATATTGTAAACACTGTCATTACTTTTGCTCTTACTATTGGAGTGATGATAAAAGTGGATTTCAAACTTACGATGTATGTGCTGTTACCATTGCCTTTCCTCGCTATTTCTATTTATTATGTAAGCAATATCATTAATAAAAAGAGCACGAAAGTACAGGAACAGCTTTCCGACATTACTACACAGGCGCAGGAAGCATTTTCAGGAATACGAGTTTTGAAAGCGTATGGTCGCGAAAAATATTCGGCTGAAGTATTTGAAAAGTTAAGTATTGAATATAGAAAACGAACGTTGGGGTTGGTGAAAACAGAAGCTTTGTTTCAGCCATTCATGATTTTATTAATCGGATTGAGTACTATTTTCACTATTTATATTGGCGGAATGCAGGCCATTTCGGGCAAAATAACATATGGAAATATTGCTGAATTTATAGTATACGTCAACCGGCTTACCTGGCCAATTGCTTCTCTGGGGTGGGTTACATCGCTTATTCAGCGTGCTGCCGCTTCGCAGACAAGGATTAATGAATTTCTGCATACTGATTCGGAGATTGTGAATATCACTTCCGAAGAAACGAAATTGCAGGGTGATATCGAGTTCAAAAATATTAGTTTTACTTATCCCGATTCTGGAATTAAAGCATTGAAAAATGTTTCTTTTTCCATCCCACAAAATTCTTCACTTGCTATTATCGGGCGCACTGCCAGCGGTAAATCTACTATTGCCAATCTGCTTTGCAGATTATATGACGTTGATTCGGGCGAGATAACAATTGACGGTAAAGACATTAAAAATCATAATCTTCATTCGCTCCGCAATCAGATAGGATATGCGCCGCAGGAAGTATTTTTGTTTTCGGATACTATTAGCAATAACATCAGTTTCAGTGTCGATTTGAAGAACAAAAATAATGAAGCTATACTTGATGCAGCACGCCGGGCAGCTATTTACAGCAACATTATGGATTTCCCCGAAAAGTTTGAAACGATGGTTGGCGAACGCGGCATCACACTTTCCGGAGGACAGAAACAACGAATTTCCATTGCGAGAGCCATTATTAAACAACCTCAGTTATTGATTTTTGATGATTGCCTTTCGGCGGTGGATACCGAAACAGAAGAGGAAATACTTACCAATCTGAAAGAAATAATGAAGAATAAAACATCCATCATTATTTCGCATCGTGTATCTTCTGTTAAAAATGCCGATTCTATTATTGTGCTCGACCAGGGAGAAATAGTGGAACAGGGACATCACGACGATTTGATGGCGAAACAAGGCGTGTATTTCGAGCTTTATAAAATGCAATTGCTCGAAGACGAAATTGTGACGAATTAGTCTTTTTTTAAATTTAAAACTTTCAACGTGTTATGATAACAGTCTTCTTGAAAGTTCAATATGGTCGTTTTATTTTCTAAAAAGGGTGTTTCCTGTTTCCAACAG
>CAIRRW010000148.1 GCA_903881065.1 uncultured Bacteroidota bacterium | reverse complement strand
TCGCCTGAAGAAAAAGAAATGTGTGTGAAACATGCAGGTTCGGCATTTTGCAATGCTGAATGTATTGCTAAATGTAAAGAAGCAGGTATCCCTTGCGACAGCAAATGCGAAGGTAAATGCCATGAAGAATGTGTCAAGAAATGTAAAACTGACTGTACTAAAATGTGTTCCGCAGGAAGTAAAAAATGTGAAGGAATGGGAGAGGAGAAAGAATGCTGCAAAAAGAAAGCTGCTGCATGTGGTGAAAAACATGAATCGGCTTGCATGAAAGGATGTGATAAAGGTTGTAAAACTAAAGAAGAATGTATGAAGAGTTGTGGTTCTGCTTGCGCAGAGAAACATTAGTTCATTAGTTAATAATTGAAAAAGCCTCACAGAAATGTGGGGCTTTTTTTATTGGTATAATTACATTTTTACTTTATCACTATCAATTCCATATCATTCATTTATTAATTGTTCCTTAAATCAGTATTGAATTATATACTTTGAAGATTCAGACGAGAATGTATATTAAAGCCAGTTTCTGAATAGATGTATCTTTTATTGGGTTTGCCGTTCAATAAAGATTGAATATATTTACAGTCTATGAATAAGGTACTTCTGATTTTATTCTTCTTTCTTATTAACATATATTTTATGTCTGCCGCCAGCGATTCCGTTATTGTGCGAAAGGAATATAATATGGAACGTGCAATAAAATCACCTAAAATAGATGGTACACTGGATGATGAAACATGGAAGACTGTGGCTGTTGTATCTGATTTCAAACAGAATTTCCCTTATTACGGTAAAGATGTAACACAGCGCACGGAGGTGAAAATGGTGTATGATAATACAGCCATTTATATTGCTGCAATGCTTTATGACACCGCCCCCGACAGTATTGCACATCAACTTGGAAATAGGGATGATAATTTGAATGCTGATATTTTTCGAATTGTGTTTGATACTTATAATAAGGAACAGGATGCTTTCGATTTTTCTGTTACTGCTTCCGGAGTTCAGCTGGATTCGAGGTTTTCTGATGTGCTGTATAATGCAGTTTGGGAAAGCGCAGTAAAAATTAATGATAAAGGCTGGTGTGTAGAAATTAAAATTCCCTTTTCCGCTTTGCGATTTCCAAAGAGTGATGTTCAGCTATGGGGTATGCAGATTACACGCAGTATTACAAGGAATGGCGAGTTCGATCAATGGGGGCTGACACCTAGAGGAGAATCTAATTTCTTTAAATATTGGGGGTATTTAAAAGGTATGAATGGCATTAAGGAACCTGTTCGTTTATCGCTTACACCTTATTTAATTTCTTCGGTATCACATTATCCTGTTGATGTTCAAGGGCAACATAATTTTACTTCTCATATATCTGGCGGTCTTGATTTGAAGTATGGCATTAATCAAAGTTTTACAGTGGATGCTACTTTGTTGCCCGATTTCTCGCAAGTGCAAAGTGATAATGTGATTAAGAATTTATCTGCTTTTGAAGTAACGTATGATGAACAGCGTCCTTTTTTTGAAGAAGGAACTGATTTGTTTCAGAAAGGAAATTTATTTTATTCGCGAAGAATAGGCGAGCAGCCAATGGGATATTACGATGTATATGCGGATACGAGCAAGAACAAAGTAGTGCTCACCAATCCTACTCAGTCCAAATTATTGAATGCTGCTAAAATAACAGGGCGTACTCCCGGCGGATTGGGAATTGGGATATTGAATGCTGTGGTAGGCAATACCTATGCTCGAGTGAGTGATAGTATGGGTAATAAATCAAGGATACTTACTGAGCCGTTTTCCAATTATAATATCATTGTGTTGGATCAGCAGTTAAAAAACAGTTCGGATATTTATTTGATAAATACCAATGTGGACAGGCGAAAATATTATGGCGGAGCCAACGTTACAGGGGCTGGTATGAATTTGAATAATAAGAAAAGTACGTATAGTTTTTATAGTGATTTTGCGGTGAGTGATTTGATGTCGAATAATGATACGCTAAAAAATATTGCCAAAGATTCGTTAGGTTATAAGTATGATGTAAACGTAAGTAAGATTAACGGCAAGTTTCAGTTTACGCTATACCGGAGTGCGATTAACGGTACGTTTAACAATAATACATTCGGGATAACGCGTGAAACAAATTACAATACCAATGGATT
>CAIRRW010000147.1 GCA_903881065.1 uncultured Bacteroidota bacterium | reverse complement strand
TTTTCCAACTCTTCTCAATGTTGCATATTGTTTTGCATATTCGATTGGAGAAAGCCAGTTAGCCAAAAAGTCGGCAGCAATACTTACAATTACTTCTGCTTTATCAAAACTATAAGAAGGAACAAATGCTTTGCCATACGATTGTTCGTTTGCCTGAGCTATTCCTGAAAACGATACTGCATCGTAAGTAACATGTTTTGTAGTAGGATATTTTGCAGTGAATTCGCTTATTACTGCTCTTGTAGAAGGGCTGATAATAGATGAAGACAAAATGCGGATGTTGCCATTTTTAGCAGTAATTGATGCTAATTTAGCAGATATTTCTTTATCAACTGATGACCATGTTGCCGAAGCACCATTTGACATTGGACCAGTTAATCGTGATGAATCGTATAATGAAAGTACAGATGCCTGAATACGTGCATTGGTACCGCCTTTGGTGATTTGTGATAATTCGTTTCCTTCAATTTTGATAGGGCGGCCTTCACGGGTTTTTACCAATATAGCTGCGTAATCATTGCCATCATAATAAGTAGAAGCATACCAGTTGGCAACGCCAGGAGTAATTTCGTCCGGACGAACAACGTAAGGAATTGCTTTGTTTACAGGTGTTTCGCAAGCTGCTAATGAAGCTGCTGTAACGCTGAATCCAAGGAATTTCAAAAAGTCCCTGCGGTTTGTTCCGCCGGAAGTAGCAAGATTGTTATCTCCTAAAAATTCTTCTAAAGGCAATTGTTCAGCAAATTCGTTATTCGCTTTCTGAACAAATTCTGGATTGTTTTCTAATTCTTCCAGTCCTTTCCAATATTTTGTTTTTCCCATATCTATTTTAATAAACTCTAAATTCTAATATCTAAATTCTAATGTGTTCTAAATTCTACTTTCTAATATCTAAATCCCAATTTTTCTTCCTTCGTTTTAGAATTTAGATATTAGAATTTAGAATTTCCTTTTAATAATGGCATTTGCCGCACTCAATACCGCCCATTTTAGCAACAGTAATTGTTTGCTCGTCTTTTGGCAGTTTCTTGAATTTCTCTGATAATTTCTTGTGAAGACTTTCGTAGTATGGGTTATCTTTCATTCCCGGTACTTCTGTTTTTCTGTGGCAATCAATACACCAGCCCATTGTCAATGGTTTCACTTGTTGTACAGTTGTCATTTCTTTAACTTCACCGTGGCAGGCTGTACATTCCTGTTTACCCACTTTTACGTGTTGCTGATGACTGAAGAATACGAAATCCGGAAGTGAATGCACCTTAGTCCAGATAATTGGTTTTTGTGGTTTTGTATAAGCTCCTTTGTCAGCATCCCAACCTGCAGCAGCATATATTTTAGCTATTTCTGCTGTTCCTTTTTCCCCAGAGGTGGCTTTAGAAATTCCTTTATGGCAGTTCATACATACATTTACGGTAGGAATACCTGCTGTTTTACTTTTTTCTACACCTGAGTGGCAATATACACAGTTGATTGCGTTATCTCCTGCATGTATTTTATGAGAGAATGCAATTGGCTGACTTGGGTGATACCCTTCGTAAACGCCTATTCCCATTAATCCATCCCAGCCGGCAGCTAAAAATCCGCCAAGCACATATAATACGATAACAGCCATGGTGCGTTTGTGAGTGCCCATCCAAGCTTTCATTTCTTGCCAAGGACCCATTGGAGGCAATTCGTCCAAGCCTTCTCTTTCTCTTTTTAGGTTGCGTAATGAGTTGGAAACACCACGTAATATTGATACAAGTATTACAAGGAAAGCAATAACCCCTAATAATATGGCCAATGGATTAACTCCTTTTGGTTCTTCTTTAGCAACAGCACCGCCAGCTGCTGCTGCAGGTACTACTTCTTTCGGTGGATTTTTAACGTAAGCAATAATTGCTTTAATTTCTTCATCTTTCAAATCAGCAAATACGGTCATTTGTGCACCATTGTTCTCTGCTAAAATCTTTTTAGCATACGCATCGCCGCCTTTTATAACATCCTGATTGTTTTTAATCCATTTAAGCATCCATGCTTCACTAGGTACACGCGAAACTACACCTTCCAATCCCGGACCGGTAAGTTTTTGCTTGGTGATGGTATGGCAAACTGCACAATTTTGCTTAAATAATTTTGCGCCGTCTTGTGCCGAAAGCGGATTAATATTGAAAATGACTGATAAAAACAGGAAGGAAAAAATTGCTGAAATTTGTATTCGCTGCTTACTGTAAGTTGTATCCATATTGCTTTTTAACGATTTTACCCGGTTGAATTATGATGTTAATCAGTTTTTATTCTTTTTAATGCGTCGCAAATTTATAAAAACATTCATTGGTACATCATCCGTTGATACAATTTTTATCAAAATAAACTAATTTAGACTAATTCTAAATAATGATTTTGACTTTTCAGCATTTTTGAAAATCAATAGGTTAAAAAGCCCGATTTTTCAATTTATGACCTGCGTCATATCTCTACTATACGCTATTTGGGGCTAAAAAACCTTAATGAGACGAAATACAAAGTGTTTGGTTCCATGCAACATATGTTTGGTTCCAGACAACATGAGTTTGCTTCCATGCAACATAAGTTTGCTTCCATACGACATGAATTTGCTTCCATACAACATAAGTTTGCTTCCATACAACATAAGTTTGCTTCCATTCGACATAAGTTTGGTTCCACACAACATGAGTTTGGTTCCACACAACATATGTGCTTGTTGCACAACTGTGTAAAACTATCTAATAAAATAATGCAAAGCAATTATTAAAAGGAATAAAAAATAAAAATCTTTGCAGCATCAAAATAGACAAGAAAGATGCAAGGAACGAAAACAGAGCAGGAACAGTT
>CAIRRW010000146.1 GCA_903881065.1 uncultured Bacteroidota bacterium | reverse complement strand
GTCTTAAGATTCATTCTTTTGTTTCAAGACAGGGCAAAGAGCTAGTAGCTCTTTGAGCCAGCTTGTGTGTAAGATTTCTTGAAAAGAAAAAGAAAAAGAAATTACTTCTTCCTAAAAGCAATCCTCAACCTATCCGCCACATCACTTTTAACACAATTTTTCTTCATATTGTCTTTATGAGTAATCGAAGAATCCTCCTGATCAGTATTAAAATTATCCTTATTACATTCATCCAATATATTCTGAAAGTTAAAAGCATCCCTTCCATGGTCATTGGCTAATTCCATCAACAATTCCATACCAATCTTTTTTCCAATACTTAATTTTTCTGCCGTTTCCATAATTTATTTATTTAGTGAATCAGCAAGTTAACCCAATTACCCCACTAAATCCAATAAATCAACAATTCACAACAATAAGTACTTTCATCACACACAGTCACCCCTCTCCTCTTTTCGAGGAGAGGGGAAGGGGGAGTGGTCTTATTCCATTATACTGTACACATACCAAATTTCGTAACCCTGAGCTTCGGTCATTGAGCTTGTCGAAATGTCGAAGTATCGAGGATAGGGAAAGAGGGAGTGGTCTTATTCCATTTTCCATCATACATACCTAGTTTTTAATCACCGTTAGCTGGTTTTGAATCACACGTACCCAGTTTTGCATCAGAGGTAGTTGGTTTTGAATCACACGCACCCAGTTTTGAATCACACGTACCTAGTTTTGGATCAGAGGTAGCTGGTTTTGAATCACCGATAGCTGGTTTTGAATCACACGTACCCAGTTTTGGATCACACGTAACCAGTTTTGCATCACCGATAGCTGGTTTTGGATCACACGTACCCAGTTTTGGATCAGAGGTAGCTGGTTTTGGATCGCCGATAGCTGGTTTTGAACTTTTGGAGCTTGATTTCCGCTTTTATTGCCTTAAATAAAAACAAAAAGCTCCGTATTTCTACGAAGCTCTTTTCATTTTCTCTTTGAAATTCTGCGTTCTCTGCGGTAACACACACACAGCTAACTTTGGACTTTGGACTTTTTAACTTTAAACTATACTATATATCTACTTCTGAGTAACAAAATGTTTCGCATAATTTACATTCATTTTATCCAGTGTTTTCGAATGTAATTTTAATCTCGAAACAAAATTCTTATAATTCTTTTTATCCACCGGAGTCCATAAAGCTTCTGATAAAGCAGCCATTCTCGGCATACTCATATATTCTACTTTCGAGAAATCAGTAATATATTCCGTCCACACATTCCCCTGTGCTCCCATTATATATTTAGATTCTTCTTCCGTAAGCCCTTTAGGGCTTGGGTTGTACGCATACACTGAATCCAGCGGATTATATCCGCCAATTGCAAGCGGCTCCTTTGTTTTATCTTTCGCCTGATAATGGTCGAAGTAGCAAGGCTTACCGGGTGTCATCACCACATTGTGTTTTTGTTTTGCAGCAGCTATCCCTCCCTTAATTCCCCTCCAACTCATCACAGCAGCATTTGGCGCAAGTCCGCCATCCAATATTTCATCCCATCCAATAATTTGTTTACCTTTTGAATTCAAATACTTTTCAATTCGAGTAATAAAATAACTCTGCAATTCATTTTCATCCTTCAACTTTTCATCAACAATTCTTTTCTGACATTTAGCACAAGCCTTCCAACGCTCTTTCAAACATTCATCACCGCCAATATGAATATATTTTCCAGGGAACAAATCACACACTTCAGTTAAAATATTTTGAAGAAATAAAAACGTAGAATCATTGCCAGCGCAATACACATCATCCGAAACGCCCCATTTAGTATACGTTTCAAACGGTCCACCAGTACATGAATACTGCGGATAAGCAGCAAGAGCAGCTAATGAATGTCCGGGCATTTCTATTTCCGGAACAACAGTAATATGTCTTACCTGAGCATAAGCTACTATTTCCTTTATATCATTCTGGTTATAAAATCCACCATACGGAGTGCCATCATATTTATCATCGTTCGAAGGTTTGCCGTCCTTATCCCATGCTGGTTTACCAATTATTGTTTCCTTCCGTTGCGATCCTATTTTTGTAAGCAATGGATATTTATTAATCTCAATTCTCCAACCCTGATCATCAACTAAATGCCAATGAAATACATTGAACTTATACATTGCCAGATAATCAATATACTTTTTCACTTCCTCTTTACTGAAAAAGTGACGGCTGCAATCCAAGTGCATGCCTCGCCATTGATAGCGTGGCGAATCCTTTATCTCTGCACAGGATATTTTAATCTCCTTTGTTTTTTCCAAAGGCATCAACTGAATCAAAGTTTCTATGCCATAAAACAAACCCGCATTTCCTTCAGCAATAAAAACAATCTGATTCTGATTCATTGTCAAATCATAATTCTCCAACCAACCAGCTTCAAAATCAGGCTGTGCAATCATTATATAATTACCGTCGGAAGGCATATTAGAAACAACCTGCAACTCCAAATCATAATGTGTTTTTAAATAACCATTAAGATAATTTACTTCCGGTTTGAACTTTTCATTGGTTAAGATTATCTTGGTTTTATCCGTCAAAATAAATTCATCATTGGAAGGAGTCATCTCCTTTGGCAATGGAATTAATGGTAAAAGTTTAGCGGGTTTTTCATCAGGTCTTTGTGCAAAAGAAATGATTGAAATAAACAGGCACAGCAGTAAAAGGGAAATATTTTTCATATTGTTTTATTGTAATTCTTTCCACACCAAAGAAGCAGCACCAAGCAGAGCAGCATCATTTTCTCGTAATTGTGATGGAAGTATTTTAATTTTATTTTTATAAATGTTCAATAGGTTTCTTTCAAAACTTTCAATCGTTGGTTTGAAAATATAATCACCGGATAAAGCCAATCCTCCAAATAAAAATATCGCTTCAGGACTGGTATAGGCAACACTATTTGCTAACGCCAAACCTAATATATCTCCGGTATAATTAAATGCTTCAATCGCATCTTGATCTCCTTCTATAGCTTTATCATAAATGTATTTGGCATCAGCTACTTTCCCTTTATTATTCGTTTTTTCATGATGACTCATTTGCAAATCAGAATACGTTCTTTTAATTCCTGAAGCCGAACAATATGTTTCCAGACAGCCCTTTCTTCCGCATCCACATTGCCTTCCATCCGGGAACATAATCACATGACCAATCTCTCCGGCAAAACTATCATGCCCGTAAACCATTTCTCCGTTTACAACAATACCACTACCCAGGCCAGTTCCAAGCGTAATGAAAATAAAATCTTTCATTCCTTTTGCTCCACCAAATATCATTTCTCCTATAGCTGCAGCATTTGCATCATTAGTTAAAGTTGTTTTTACACCTAACCGTTCGTTAAATAATTTAGCTAAAGGAATGATTCCATACCATTTTAAATTAGGTGCAAATTCAATTGTTCCTTTAAAATAATTACCGTTAGGTGCGCCAATGCCTACTCCTTTTAAAACAAACTTATCCTCAAATGGCTTCATAGCCTTTCTTATGTGTTCACATACCACTGCAACCAAATCTTCAGGAATTGGAAAATTTTCTGTTGGCACACTTTCTTTAAAAAGTATGTTACCATCAGCATCAACCAAACCAAACGTAGTGTTGGTACCGCCAATATCAATGCCCGCTACCAGCTTTTGCATCATAATCTATTCCTTGTGATTTCAATATCGAACTTACTTTCCAGGCATAAAACGCAAGATAACCGAAGCATGCCACACCAACCAAATAACTGTATTGAATGCCCAATAAATCATTGGATGCCAAGGCACCCTGCAGCCAGCTTATCAATCCGCCACCCATAATCATCATAATTAAAAAGCTTGAGCCTTCATTTGTATGTTTTCCCAAGCCGGCAATAGCTAATGTAAATATACAAGGCCATAATGTAGAACAAAATAAACCAACGCTGATAAAGGCGTAGACACTGACCATTCCCGTAGAGAGCATACCGATAATTAATGCTGTAATTCCGCATCCTGAAAATATTAAAAGTTGTCGCGCAGGATTTCCTTTACTTAATATGTTTGCGAATATTAAAACAACTATTACAAATACATACACATAAAACGGGGTTAAATCATGGTTTGCT
The DNA here is from genome assembly GCA_903881065.1 of uncultured Bacteroidota bacterium. Classification (GTDB taxonomy): domain Bacteria; phylum Bacteroidota; class Bacteroidia; order 2-12-FULL-35-15; family 2-12-FULL-35-15; genus 2-12-FULL-35-15. The sequence goes on along the minus strand of CAIRRW010000146.1, from coordinate 14,752 downwards.
ATTTTGTTTACTAAAAGAAATACACCAAAAGCAATGTATGGCATCAGGAAATTAAGTATTGTTCTTATTCCTCCTTTTAAATCAAAAGCCCCTACTGAAGCTGTCCAGCGTCCAATCATAAGACTTGCCCAAAACAAAGAAACGAATGGTGCTACCTGGTCTGTATTTGTATTTGCATGCTGCTTCATAAACTCCGGCAGATTACTTGCAGTGCTTACTTCAACGCCTACGTAGACAAATATACCAATCATTCCGAGCAACAATTGCGGATATTTCAAAGCGCTTTTTCTTTCGGCCGCTACAGGTATTTCTGATTTATCATCATCGTTTACTGAATGTATTTTGTTAGGGATGGAGGAGAACTTAAAGATTATTGCAACAATAATAAACGCAGCCCCAAGTATCAAATAAGGAGTTTTGATACTTTCGATACTTGCAACGGATTTACTACCGGCAGCAATAGTTCCGAAGATGGCAAAGCTGACTAGTATAGGTCCGATTGTTGTTCCTACATTGTTTACACCGCCTGCAAGACTCAACCGTTGTGAACCTTTGCGAGGGTCGCCCATAACAATTGCCAATGGATTAGCCGCTGTCTGTTGCAATGAAAAGCCAAGTCCGACAATAAATAATCCTGATATCATTAGTGGGAAAGAAGCTGTTTGCGCAGCTGGATAAAAAAGTAAAGTACCGATAGCGGAAATTGTTAATCCCAATGCGATGCCGTTCTTATACCCTATTCTATTGAGTATATCGCCTCCGGATGATTTCGAAATAAAATAATATATGATGGAACCTACAGTATATGCCACATAGAATGCTACTGAAATTAATTGTGCCGCCCATTGTTCAAGGTTCAGCTTCTCTTTAAATACAGGTATTAATATATCATTGCTTGCCGCTACAAATCCCCAGAAAAAGAATACTGATATTAAAGTAAGTAATGCTGATTGCTTAGTTTTATTTAAATTCTCCATAATTATTTATAGGATTAATTCTTCGAAAGTAAGTAAAAACAACTTTCAAATATCATTAAATTATAAAAGTTTTCACCTGATGATTTGGTATAAATTAATTCAATTAAAATTCATACGTTTGTTGGAAATATAAACAATGAAAAAATTACTCTTTATAACATCACTTATTACCCAATTTGCAGTCGCACAAAATGTAACTGTATCCTGTCATTTTAATCTTGCAAGTGCCGATTCGTGCAGCATGCGCATTGACAAATATCATATTAAGGATTTTGATCCTACTTATAAATATGCGTTGAAAGAAAACGAATGTGTGTTCAAACTTACGATTGATAAACCTTGCCTTGCCGAGTTCAGTTACAACAAACAATCAGTAAACTTTTGGCTGGAACCGAATGATGATTTAAAACTGACAGTAGACTATGATTCGCTTTATAAGGCAATAAAAATGACCGGTACAGGAACTGTTCACAATGATTTTCTGAAAGCTTTTTATGCTACTTTCAAAAATGATTTTGATAAAGACATTGTTAAACGTACCATGTTAAGCACTGGTATTGATGCTTTCGAGAACAATATATTTAATCAGCGTAAAAAACAACTGGATTATTTTAATGGCCATAAAGATAAAGCCAGTTTCTCCCCTGCTTTCACTGCTTATGTCAACACAATTATCAAGTACAATTATTTTTATCAGTTGCAGGCATACCCTATTATTAATGCAAATGATAATAAAGGTCTTGTTGTAACTCCTCTGCCAGCCTTGCTTCTGGAGAATGTAACTCCGGCACTTGCTAATAATGATGAGGCACTAAACTGCGAACAGTATCGCAACTTCCTCTATTATTATATTGTTTACAACACTTCGAAAGCCAATGGATTCAATAAGTTTACTGACAATTCTATTTCCATGGAAAAGAAAATGGCAGTTACTAATCAAACAATAAATGGAAAAGCAAACATATATTTTATTGCAACTTATCTCAATGAAAATGTTGCCAATGTATCTCCTTACACGGCAAAGCATGTATACGATATGCTTAGTTTTAATGAGAATAAAGGTGAGTACACCAAACTATTAAAACAGAAATGCGAGAAACGAATCAATACAAAAGAAGTAGCGACGAAGAAACCTGATGTAGCTGAAAGCAGCGCCACATCAGCAATAAAAATATTGGGAACAGATGGTAAGTATTTTACTTTTGATGATTTAAAAGGCAAAGTGGTGTATGTAGATTTCTGGGCAAGCTGGTGTGGGCCTTGCCGACAGATGATGCCATTTTCAAAAGAGTTGCACAAAAGGTTTACTCCAAAACAATTAAAAAGTGTTGTGTTTCTTTATATATCGATTGACAAGACAGAAGATCTCTGGAAGAATGCAATTAAACAAGTTGGATTGGAAGAGATGAAAAACGGTCTGGTACCGGGCGATTGGAGCAGTGAGATTGTGAAATATTTTCAGATAAATTCCATCCCCAGATACATGCTCATAGATAAAAAAGGAAACATTGTGGACATCAATGCCAAGCGCCCGAGCGACGAAGCGGTGTATGATGATATAATTAAATTGATTGAGTAATAAAGTTTGCAAAGTCAAGAAGCCGCAAATAAAAAAGTCCAGAATTTCTTCGGGACTTTTTTATTGCAATTTTGTGAATTAACTATTTTATTTCTTCACCTCTCACCCATTTTTCTTGCGAAGTTTTGCCACTTTCGTCATATACCGTCCAATTACCGTCCTTCTGATAATCGAACATGCCCTGATTAAAAATCATATTACCCTCTGCTTTTATATTACCATTTTCATAATACTCCTTCTTCGAATATATTTTCTTCTTTGGATTTGTTAGTTCCATCAATTCCTGAGGCTTGCCATCCTTCGAATACGATTTCCGTTGAATCAAATATTCCATACTCTTAGTGTTCTCCTCTGTAAATTCGATTTGCCCATTATTATAATAGTCCGTCCAGACCTGTGGGCTTCCCTGAAAATAATTGATATCCGATTTTACCTTGCCATCCTCGTAATATATCATCATGGCACATCTTTTCATATCATTAATTTTAAAATTACGTTCCACATTGCTATTCGGGAAATAATTTTTATAAATTTTCAAATGACCATCTTCATAATAACCTTTATGTATTAACTGTCCTCCTTCATAATAATCCTCCACCCAACCTTGGCAAGCATATCCTTTTTTATCATTGCGTACACTGTCACCCCCAGTCTGAAAATTTAATTTTTCATACATTATAATTCCATAATCAGGGTCAATAGCTTTTGCAGGATTGTACTTTTTAGGTTCCGCAACTTGCCCCTTAAACTGTGCAAATATTGTTACAACAGAGAAACAAAAGATAATTACAAGTGCGGACTTTTTCATAAAATAAATCTATATTATTAATGAACCCCAACACTTGCCAAATACCTTTCAGCATCCAACGCAGCCATACAGCCACTTCCTGCAGCTGTTACCGCCTGACGGTAATGTTTATCCTGAGCATCGCCAGAAGCAAATACACCTGGAATATTTGTTTTTGTAGTGCCCGGAACAGTAATTAAATATCCTGTTTCATCCATATCCAACCAGCCTTTAAACAAATCTGTATTCGGATGATGACCAATCGCAACAAAAAATCCTGTTACGTCAACTTTCCTTTCTTCTCCTCTATCATTCACTAATAATGCGCCTTCCACCGCTTTGTCGCCAAGAATTTCCTTAGTTTGAGTATTATAAAGCACTTCAATATTTGTAGTATTTAATACTCTAGTCTGCATTGCTTTTGAAGCGCGCATCTCCCCTCTTCTCACAATCATATACACTTTACGGCAAAGTTTTGCAAGATAGGTAGCCTCTTCAGCAGCAGTATCGCCTGCACCTACTATAGCAACATCTTGTCCTTTAAAAAAGAAACCATCGCAAACTGCACATGCCGAAACACCAAATCCATTCAGTTTTTCTTCAGAAGGGATCCCTAACCATTTTGCAGACGCCCCAGTTGCAATAATAACACTATCAGCAGTAATAGTTATTTTCTCATCAATAATAACTTTATGGATAGGGCCAGTAAAATCAACTGACGTAGCTAATCCCCAACGAATATCCGTACCAAACTTTTCAGCCTGAGCCTTAAAGTCTTCCATCATTTCTGGCCCTTGCGTTCCCTTGGGATATCCAGGGAAATTTTCTACCTCTGTAGTAATTGTTAATTGCCCACCTGGCTGTAATCCCTGATACATAACAGGCTTCATATCTGCACGTGCTGCATAAATAGCTGCTGTATATCCAGCAGGTCCACTTCCAATAATCAAACATTTAACGTGTTCTATTTTCTCTTCCATAAATCTAATTTTAATTATTCAACAAAGATAGTATTTGAAAGCAAGGCAGCTGTCAAAAAATTATTCACAAGAAATATAGTAATTGACCGTTAAAAATTAATGACGAGGATAAATGGTATCGTAAGTTGCTCCGAATCCTGCCCAAACACCTAATGCTCCACCATTAATATTACCTAAGATGGTAACCGGCGATGCAAATGGGTTTCCATTTGTCCCTAATTCCGCTTCATATGTAGAATAAAAAGTATGTGCAGCATCATCTATCGAACAAAATCGAATATAAATTGTATCAGTAGGTTTGTAATAACCAAGTGTTTTAATATCTAATGTTTGAGTGTATGAAGCTTCCGTTGGGTCGTAACCTCTGTCTTCAGGAAACTCAAAACTTCTACCATCAACAAACTTATCATTAAAAGTTGCGCCGTCAGCTGGAACAAAACGTCTATTCAGAACAAAATCTTTTCCATTTAATAGGATATGTTTAGTTGGCAATTTAGCATACCATCTGTAATTATTTCCCAGACCTGCCGGATCAGTTAAATGCCCCCAAGCAAAGCCTAAAGTATCATGCGGAGGGTCAGCCTTCCAATAAACAGAATCTAACTTTACAGGAGTAGGAATTGTAGTGAACGAAGAAAATGTTTGTCCATCTGCTACCACCGTCAAGTTATATGTTTGGCCAGGGGAACCTACAATCTTTTTACCAAGATATAGGAAAGGTATAGCTGCCGAAGAATCAATTCCAAAAGACAATGTATCGATAACACCACTGCATGAAACATATACTTTGGCATCGGTTACTAATATTTTTGAGAAGTCCACAGCTGAAGTTAATGGACTATTTCGGGTAACCATTACCTGTGCTTTTTTACCATTTTCAATACTCCCTTCTATTACAATCTTATTGGCACCCGATGCCACTTTAAGGTTAATATCTTCTGTACAGCCTACTAATAAACTTAAAGAAGCAAGAGCAATAAAAAAATATCTATTCATTATAACTAATTTAAAACTTAAAGTTCCATGTTACCGATGGCAATATTGGAAATAAATACACCTGTTTTGCTTTTATCTGCAATGTTCCGTCGTATGCACTTCCTGTATTTGCGAAATATACTATATAAGGATTGTGGCGGTTGTATGCATTGAAAATACTAAAATTCCAACTTTGATCATAATTTGCAAGCCATTTTTTAGGATAATTAAGTGATGCAATATCTTTTCCTCTCCGTTCATACCGCTTGGTTAATCGATCCTTTTTACGTGCCAAATGCTTTTCTTTATCTGGAGTAAGAGTAACAGAAAGGTCAAGACGATGATATGCAGGCATACGGAAAGCGTTTCTATCACCATACTCCGTTACAAAATTACCATCAATAAAGTAATAAGAAGTGGGAACAGTTATTGCATTACCAGTTGCATATACCCAAACAGCAGAGAAAGTCCATTTTTTACTTAAGTCATAACTCAATACAATAGAAACATCATGCCTCCTGTCATACTTTGCATAAAATGTCTGTCCTGCATTAAGGTCAGGGAAAGTACGTGTTGTCCATGATAAAGTATATCCAACCCAACCATTGAATTTACCATACCGTTTCTTTACAAAGAATTCGGCTCCATAGGCAATACCAGAACCAAAAACAAAACTGTTATCTGCATTATCGTTAACACTTGCCGTTGGCAAAGAACCGTCTTTATACTCCACCTGATTTTTTAAAGTTTTATAATAACCTTCAATAGATGTTTCAAATAAGTTATCCTTAAAGTTACGGAAATAACCAATCGAGTATTGGTTGCATTTTTGAGGTTGTACTACATCCGAAGCTGGTACCCAAGTATCGGTAGGAAGAGTGAGTGCAGAAAGCGATACCAATGAAATATATTGAAGATTATATGTATAAGATGCCTTAATTGATGATTTAGAATTAAATTGATAACATAAAGTAGCACGTGGTTCTAGCCCGCCATAATCTTTTACAATTTGATTTTCACTATACGAAATCACACCTGAAGTTTGACCTGTAATTGGGTCTTTCAAATACCTATCGAACGGACCAATCATCATAAAATTAGAATACCGTACACCTGCATAAAATTTAAATTTTTCTGTTAAATCAAAATCATCAGATACATATATTGCTGATTCGTGTGCACGCTGTCTTTTTATTGTCCCAAAATCAAAATTATTATCCCCTTGTTTGGCAGATACAGAAGTAGGAGTGAAAATATGGAATATGTAATTAACCCCGAATTTTATTTTATGACGTATTGACGGAAAGTAACCAAAATCTATCTTTGTATTAAAATCACGAATGCCTGAAAATAACTTAAATTCAAAATCACCTTGATTTGCACCAAAATTAAAGTTATAATTACTGAATACCCCTGACACATTCATAAATAATTTTTGATTAAACAGATGATTCCAACGCAATACACCAGTTGCATTCCCCCATGCTATATTCAATTTAAACTGCGATGCAGCATCATTAAAATTAAGAACATCCTGACCAAAATAACCACTCAAAAATAATCTGTCCTTATCAGAAAGCCGATAATTGGCTTTTGCATTTACATCATAAAAATAGTATCCTGAATTCTTTAATGTAGAACTTGAAGGAGCAAATGGACGGGAAATTGCATCAATGTATGTACGACGTGCTGAAAGAATAAACGAACCTGTATCTTTTTTAATAGGACCTTCAATAGTAAATCTGGAAGATATTAAACCAATCCCTCCCTGCGAATGAAAGCCTTTATTATTACCTTCCTTCATTGTAATATCCAGAACTGATGCAAGCCGTCCACCATACTCAGCAGGCATACCTCCTTTAATTAGATTCACACTGGAAATAGCATCACCATTGAATACCGAAAAGAAACCCATTAGGTGGGCTGCATTATATACTACAGCTTCATCAAGCAATATTAAATTTTGATCTGGACCGCCTCCACGAACATAAAAGCCTGAGTTACCATCTCCAGCTGACTTCACTCCCGGTAGTAATTGTATTGTTTTCAAAACATCTACTTCACCCATAAATGCAGGAATCTTTTTTATTTCCTCCATATCAAGTTTAACTGAACCTACTGTAGTGCTCGAAACATTTTTATCGCTCCGCTCAGAAGTAACTTCGACCTCTTTGGCATTTACTGAAGTAGGTTTCAAATCAATATTCAATCGAATATCTTTATTTAAAACTACTTCCTTTTCCATGCTTTCGTACCCTACGTAAGATATTATTAAATGATATGTCCCCTTCTCAACAGTGATAGAATAGAATCCATATTGATTAGTATTTCCACCTTTCAATAATTCCTTTATATATACAGTTGCGCCTATGCTATATTCACCATTTGAAATATCTTTTACATAACCGCTGATAGTATATTTCTGCTTTTCCTGTGCAGTAAGTAAGGATTGAAAGGAGAGAAACAAGAAAAGGAAAAGAAAAATAAATCTATACAACTGAACTTTCATATTTGACAATTAATCTTTAAAAAACAATAATTAATCATTATTGTTTAAGGAGTTATTTAATAGGACGTAAAACTATGGAAACATTGTTTGATTAAAAAGTTTACAAGTTAATATTTTGTAATTTTAATGTTAAAAGCTTTGGATTGTTTGTGAAATTTTCAGAAAGAAAACATTAAAGTAGTTTATATCAAAAACACCTCAATCAATTATTCGGATACCCGGATTGAATCCACTTTCTGACCGCAGCGACATCGCAGCTATTAATTGCTCCAGTATTCTTTGGCATAGGTGAAAATCCTGATAAATGTTCCAACGTCCCAAGCAATCTTACATTGGTAACAGAATTTACAACACCTGAATAAGTAGTTAAATCGTACCCCCCACCAGCATTAGTAGAACTGTGACAGCCAACACACCAATTCTGAATTATTGGGTTTACTCTTCCACTAAAAGTAAAATTAGACGTATCGCAACTCTTGCAATTACTTGTATTAGGTGCCCCCATGTCAATCCATACTTTTATATCTGTTACCTGACGTGCGCTTAAATTAGGATAAGGTTTTACCGGCATAGAAGGATTATTACCTTTTACCTTAGTGTAACAATCACTTAACAATGGATGTTTGGGTTTCACACCTTTCATTATACCATCATATGTTGTTAAATCATATCCTGCTTTATGTTCTGAAGGATTATGACAATTACTCTGAGCGCAGTTATTAACAAATATAGGCAGTATCGTTTCCTGAAAACAAATGTCAGGGTTATATAAATCTTTAGTACAAGTGGTAAGCAATACAGAAGTTGCCAATAATACAATAAATTGCTTTTTCATAAAATTATTAATATGGGATTGCAAAAATACACTAATATTATAAAGTATCCGATGACCATTATCACTAGAAGTATGAACGATGAAGGCGGTTTATTATTGTATATTGAATGTTATTGTGAAAGTTTGGACTTAAAGCATGAAATTTTATTTTGTACTTTTATCCACTAATCAACCTTTCAAACCAAAAGGGATTGAAGATTTATTATTAATTGGTTGAGATTAATGAAAAACTATTTTACGCTGAACCTTAATAAAGAACGAATTTACGGATTAGATATATTGCGGGCGGCAGCTATCCTGTTTGTGCTTATCGAACACGGCAAACCTTATCTTTCAAAAAGAATTCAAGATATTTCAGATTCATTTATTCTCGATGGAGTGTCCATATTTTTTGTTTTAAGTGGATTTTTAATCGGAGGTATTCTAATAAAACTTTTTGAAACTAAGGAAGCATCGATAAGAACATTATTTGATTTCTGGATACGCAGATGGTTTAGAACACTGCCAAATTATTATTTTGTATTATTTCTGTTACTTATTTTTCTGCCCCGGATATTTAATGGAGGCATGCAAAACCCATTTGCAAATAGCAATTACCTTTTCTTTATTCAGAACTTTAACAAGCCTCATCTTGGCTTATTTGGAGAAGCATGGAGCTTAAGTGTTGAAGAACAATTTTACCTTATTGTTCCAATTATTCTTTTTCTCCTTATCAGCATTATCAAACTTTCTGTAAAGAATGCAGTGTTGACTGTTGCAGTTTCTTTGATAATAATAAGTATGGTTTTCAGATATTTCAAATATTCTTCAATTGCTTTAAATTCTCTTTCCGATTGGGATCTAAATATCCGCAAGGAAGTATTGACTCGATTAGATAGTAATATGTACGGAGTATTTGGCGCATTTATGTTTTACTATTATAATAAATTATGGAAAAAATATAAAAACATTCTACTTGGTTCTGGAATAGCTATTATTATTTGTCATCGCTATTTCCTAGATATTTTGTTTGAAGGATATGGAATTTACAAATGTGTATTTTCATTCAGCTTAGTATCCTTAGGTGTTTTATTTACATTGCCTTTTCTGAATGATCTTAAAAAAGGAACCGGTATAATTTATAAGGTTTTTACATTTATTAGTATCATTTCTTACTCATTGTACCTAGTTAACTACTCAATTTTCAATGGTTATGCAGTGCGCTTATTAAATATTTGTTCCTTCACAGGAAACACATTGTTGGCAGCACAATATATCTGGTATTGGTTATTTTCATTTATTGCAGCCTACTTACTATATAGACTATTTGAAAAACCGATGATGGAACTTCGAGAGAAGTTTAATCATTAGAACGTAATGTACAATGATATTAATATACAATTATAAAATAATAACATTTTACATTAAACCAACTGCTTTTATATAATTAATATGACCAAAGCACGTATCGAACAAATGATTATTAATGCTATCCTGTTATCAGGCGTAGTGCTTTCAATTATTCAGTTTGTATATAATAGAAGCCTTTGGGTAGATGAAGCTAAACTCGCACTCAATATAATATCAAGAAATAATTTTGAACTTCTAAAACCTTTAGATGCTATTCAGATTGCTCCTGTTTTGTTTCTGCAAATAGAAAAAATATTCTCTTTGTTAATTCCAAATTCCGAATATGGATTACGTTTATTTCCACTCTTCTGTTATTGGGGTGCCTTATTCTTCTTCTATAAGTTAATTAAACTTACTTTTAATCGCTCTTCAACAATTATTTTTGCTTTATCATTGTTTGTTTTCAACAGCATCATTATATATTATTCAAACGAAGTAAAACAATATATGACGGATGTTTTAATAATAACTTCCACATATTATTTTGTTTTGAAAAGTTATGGTGATGAAAGGAATAAATATTATTTATTAGCATTTTGGGGAGCAATAAGTATTTTTTTGTCGAGCATTACCCCAATTATTTTACTTACTGTCGGAGTTTATTTGCTTTATAAATATTGGATTACTAAAAAGCAGCTTACTTCATTAATAACAATTTCGATAGTATGGACAGCAACGTTTTCAATCTATTATTTCCTTTTGGTATCGGGACATCCGTCGCTTGATAGCCAAAAGGAAGCTTTTGCAATCTACTTTATGCCAACAAATCCAATGCATATTGATTTTTATAAATTTCTTTATGGCATTTCCCGAATCACATTTATTTCACTTCTTCCATTCCAAATTCATAATATATACTTTCTCGCTTTTCTATTTTTTATCGGCGGAATAGCCTTGCTCGGTAAAAATAAAAGAAGCTTACTTTTGCTCATTGCAATGCCGATACTTCTTAATTTATTATTATCTGCATTAAAGTTATACCCTGTTAAAACGCGTTTGGTACTTTATACTTGCCCTATATTTATATTGATAATATCTTCAGGATTTGATTACATCGTCAATTTACTTTCTACTAAATATAAATTAGAACGCCTAAAACTATCAGTAATGATTGTGCCATTATTATTTGGTTATCTATTTTATAAGAATGGCTTCCCCGAAAGGCATGAAGAAATAAAAGAAAGCATCAATTATATACAACAACACATAGCTAAATCCGATAAAATGTATGTGTACCATAGCGCTTCAATAGCTTATAAATATTATTCCGAGATTAAGTATACAAACATTTCTCAGCCGACACTATGGGGAACCATGAACAGGGACAATAAAGAGAAATACATGGAAGAAATGAAAGATTTAAAAGGCAGAAACTGGTTGTTATTTACGCATGTATTCGGTGATGAAGAAACTTATATTGTCAGCCATCTGGATTCACTAGGGTATAAAAAACTTTCCTCTTTTCAAACCACTGGTTCCAGTGTATATCTCTACGACTTCGGACTTTAGATAATTTCCGAACGATTGAATAAGAAATTAGAATTTACATTTCCTTACATTTGCACCTCGAATAAATAAGAATATGATTAAGAATTTTGTTGAAGAATTAAAATGGCGCGGCATGATACAAGACATTATGCCAGGTACAGAAGAGATGCTAAACAAGCAGATGGTGGCTGGTTATATAGGGTTCGACCCTACTGCCGATTCGCTTGGCATTGGCAATATGGTACCTGTTATGCTGTTGCTCCATTTCCAGAAAGCAGGGCATAAACCCATTGCACTTGTAGGCGGTGCTACCGGTATGGTTGGCGACCCATCAGGGAAATCTGCCGAACGGAATTTGCTGGATGAAGCGACGTTGAATCATAATGTAGCCTGTCAGAAAAAACAACTGGAAAAGTTTCTTGATTTTAATTGCGGTGCCAATTCAGCCGAAATAGTTAATAATTACGATTGGTTCAAAGGTTTTTCTTTTCTTGAATTTATTCGTGATGTAGGCAAACACATCACCGTAAATTATATGATGGCAAAGGATTCGGTAAAAAGCCGCCTCGAAAACGGAATGTCTTTTACCGAATTCAGTTACCAGTTGGTTCAGGGCTACGACTTTTATTATCTCTGGAAAAATAAAAATATTCAGCTTCAAATGGGCGGTTCCGACCAATGGGGAAACATTGTTACCGGTACCGAACTTATCCGCAGAAAGTCGGGCGGAGAAGCTTTTGCGCTTACCACTCCTTTAATTAAAAAAGCGGATGGAACTAAATTCGGCAAGACGGAAGGCGGCAATATCTGGCTCGATAAATCCAAAACTTCTCCTTATAAATTCTACCAGTTTTGGCTTAATGCAAGTGATGAAGATGTGAAAACATACATCCGCATTTTTACTTTGTTTACCAAAGAAGAAATAGAATCACTGAAGCAGGAGCACGCCAAAGCACCGCATTTACGTTCCTTACAGAAGGCATTGGCAAAGGATATTACCATACGTGTACATTCCGAAACGGATTATAATGCGGCTGTGGAAGCATCCGAAATACTTTTCGGGAAAGGTACTGCGGATAGTTTGAAAAACCTTTCGGAAGACGATTTCCTGTCGGTATTTGAAGGTGTGGAGCAATTTGAAATTAACCGGACAGAAATGGAAACCGGCTTTCCGATAATTGATTTTCTGACTGAACGTACCACTATTTTCCCTTCTAAAAGCGAAGCGAAAAAAATGATTCAGGGTGGAGGAGTTTCGGTAAACAAACTGAAAATTGATTCATTGGAATTTAAAATCTCATCCGAGCAACTCATCAATAATAAATATCTTCTTATTCAGAAAGGGAAGAAAAATTATTATGTGATTAAGGTGGTTTAGATTCATTCGTTTATTAGTTTACCGGTTCATTAGTCTGTGTAATAAAAAAAGCCTCGTATTTCTACGAGGCTTTTTTGCTTTTGGCATTTTGGTATAGGGAATTTCAAGCTTGAAAAGAAAGTTTCCAGCTATCTCCGACAAGATTCCGGGTATCTCCGATGCGTTTTTGACTATCTCTGATAGGTTTCTTGCTATTTCGGATAAGTTTCTAGCCAACTCGGATGTGTTTCTAGGTATGTCCGATGTGTTTTTGACTATCTCTGGTGAGTTTCTGGGTATCTCCGATGTGTTTTTGGGTCGCGATGACGTGAGATTGGGTATCGATTGCTTGAGGTTAGATAGAGCCGCCGACCAACCCATTGTTTTTCCAATATTTCGGCTGGAATTTCCCGGAATACCCCTTTTTCCGTTTTTAACACCAAAAAAACTTTTTTTAGTGTTAAAAAACATTTTTTTAGTTTCAAAAAAAGTATTTTTGGTTTTAAAGTTCACTCCATTAAAGTCAAAAAACATTTTTTTACTTCTAAAAAAAGTTTTTTTCGCTTCAAAAAAAGTTTTTCCTGCTTTGAAAAATATTTTTTAGGTTTTAAATTTCATTCCACTAAAGTCAAAAAATATTTTTTTAGTTTTAAAAAAAGTTTTTTTCGCTTTAAATGAATTATAATTATTGCCAAAACGACTTTTTGAGGTTTTAATGGGGTTTCAGAGGTTTCGAGAATTGAAGAGATGGAAGCCGACCATATCACACCGTGGCACGAAGGCGGCAAGACAAGTGCGGACAATTGCCAAATGTTATGCAAGGACGACAACAGAAGAAAGTCAGGAAAATAAGTTAAATACCTATGTAATTGAAAAAAGAGTTTACTGCACCAACAAATTACATCCTCTGATATCACTGTTATCAAAGCGTCCTAACACTTCAAACGAATTATTGCCAACAATCTTTCCTAAATCCTGAGTAGCAATAAAGGAGCAGGAATAGATATTTGCCAAATCAATTACATTTATACCTCCTGTTTTATGCAGAGGTAAATAACTAAACGGGTCGTTGGTATCCCTTATCATCACTTGCATCCATGGCGGACAGGTAAATATTCCATTCCCTTTTGAATATGCTTGTGATAACAATTCTGTCATACCGTATTCGCTGTGAATTTCAGTTACACCAAATCCTTTACATAATATATCATGTAATTCTTCGCGCACCATTTCCTTTCGTTTGCCTTTCATGCCGCCGGTTTCCATTATAATAGTATGTTTTAAATTGAAGTGCTGTTTTTCAAGTAAATCCAACAAAGCATAAGTAACACCCAGCAAAAGAGTTTTCTGATTTTGTTGTTCAAGCTTGTTTAATTTAATAATCAAATCATCATAATTATTAAGGTTGAATCCACTTTCGGGGTGGCTGCTTTTACTTATTAAATCATCCACCATATAAATTAATGAAGAACCGTCGCGCTCGAGATACGAAGGTAGTAAAGCTAAAATACAGTAGTCCTGCACATTTCCATAAAACAATTCAAAAGCCTTCAAGTAACTTTTTTCATAAACAGAAACATCATTTACATAATGTTTGCTTTGCACCATACCGGTTGTTCCACTGCTCGTAAACAGTTCCATTTTAGAATTTAGTTCTTTTGATTTAGAACTTATTACATGACTCTTAAAAAACTCAATAGGCAGAAAAGGTATTTGATTTATCTCCGAAACCCTATCAATATTTATTTTAAGTGCATTCACATATTCTTTATAAACTTCATTTTCCTTAGCCTGAAACCGAAATATATCCAAAGCCAACGCATTAAACTTTTCGCTGGAAGTGACGTCAAAAACACAATATGGATTAAGATTCATT
>CAIRRW010000145.1 GCA_903881065.1 uncultured Bacteroidota bacterium | reverse complement strand
TTCCATCAATTCCATAAAGTTCTTTCATCTTCGGATTAATAAATCTCCAACCAAAAGAAGAATCAAACATTTGTGCATCCCTGCCAAAAGCAGTAGAAGTCTTTGATATTACCCAAGGTCCGCGAGTCATATTCTCAACACCTCCTGCAATCATCAAATCTGTTTCACCAATCATAATGCTGCGAGCCGCTGCCATACTTGCACTCAAGCCCGAAGCACATAATCTGTTTACCGTTTCTCCCGGAACAGAAAAAGGCAACCCTGCCAGCAATACAGCCATACGAGCTACATTCCGGTTATCTTCACCTGCCTGATTAGCACATCCAAAAATCACATCACCTATTGCAGAAACATCAATTGTTGAATTTCTTTTTACTAATTCTTTAATTACAAGTGCCGCCAAATCATCGGTACGGACTGTTGATAATGTTCCACCAAAATTTCCAATTGGAGTTCTTACTCCATCAATTATATACGCATTTTTCATATTTATTATTTATTTTCAGGAAACCACTCTTTAGAAGTGCGATAAACAGTGCCTTTGAAGAAGGCAACCTTTTCATTCTTTTGATTGCTGATTTCAATATGATAGGTTCCTGTTTTATTTGTCAAGCTTAATTCTCTTGCTTCACAAGTTAGTTCATCACCTTCTTTAACGGCTATCGCAAATGAAATGGAACATTCCAATGCAACACTCAATCTTCCTTGTGAGTTCGAAGCAAAAGCAAGTGCACTATCGGCAAATGAAAAAGCAACTCCTCCATGTGAACTTCCAAATCCATTTATCATTTCTTCCCGTATTTTCATTTTCAAAATACAATGTCCTTGTTCTATTAAAACAGTTTCAATGCCAAGCCACTGGCTGAATTTATCTTCAGCCATCATTTTATCAACTACTTTTTTTGCAAGTTCTTTACTCATAGAATTTCTTATTATCCTTCATCATTATTTTCAATAATATAGAAGGACGATAACGTTCTTCATTATAAAGTTCATACAAAACATCAAGTGTGTTATACACATTTTTCAATCCTATTTCATCTGCCCATTTCAATAAGCCTTTAGGGTAATTCACTCCTTTTGTCATTGCTAAATCAAGGTCTTCAATGCTTGCAAGTTTCAAATAATACGAATCAATTGCTTCGTTTATCAGCATTGAAATTACACGATTGAAAATATATTTGCCAAGTTCCTCATCTTTCTTTGGCTCTGGAATAGTCGTTCCTTCAGCATAATTATAATATCCTCTTCCTGATTTGCGACCAAATAATTTCGCTTCAAATAATCGTTTTTGTGTTAATGAAGGCTTGAATCTCGGTTCGTAGAAAAACTGAGTCCACACACTTTCAGTTACTTTATAATTGATGTCATTGCCAATAAAATCCATCAGTTCAAAAGGACCCATTTTAAAACCTCCGAACGTTTTCATTGCCCAGTCAACAGTTGCAAAGTCAGCCATCCCTTCCTCATAAATACGAATAGATTCTCCATAATAAGAACGCGCAACACGATTAACAATAAAACCGGGAGTATCCTTTGTAAGCACTGTTACTTTGCCCCAGCTGTCAATTATCTTTTTTGATTCTTTTGTAATGTTTTCATCAGTAGTAATTGCAGGAATTATTTCTACCAATGGCATCAAGGGCGCAGGGTTAAAGAAGTGTATTCCAATTACTCTTTCTGATTTTTTGCACGCAGATGCAATTGAAGCAATGGATAGGGAAGAGGTATTACTTGCAAGAATACAATTTTCAGAAACAATTGTTTCCAATTCAGAAAATACTTTTTGTTTTACTTCAAGTATTTCAACAATAGCTTCAATTACTAAACCACAGTCTTTAAATTGATTTAAATCGTTAGCGTAAACTGTTCTGGACGTTATTTCTGTAGCACTTTGTTCGGTAAGTTTTTGCTTTTCTACTAACTTTTTTAAAGTGGTTTCTAAATTCGTTTTTGCTTTATCAAGAGCAGTTTGACTGTTATCATAAACAATTACTTTATGACCTGCAGTAGCTGCCACTTGTGCAATTCCAGCACCCATTGCTCCGGAACCTATAACTCCTATTTGTATCATACTCCTTTTTTATTCTCCTTTAAATACAGGTTTTCTTTTCTCTAAAAATGCCGTTACACCTTCCGTATAATCAAACGTAAGTGTTGCGTGTACCTGCATCTCTGCTTCATACTCCAGCTGTTCTTCAAGTGAATTTGTTGGAGATTGATTCAGCAATCTTTTTGTATATCCTATTCCTTTGGTTGGCAAATCAGCAACTGTTTTAGCAATTGCAAATGCTTCGGCATGCAAATTAGTATCATCAATTACTTTGTATATCATTCCCATTCTTTCAGCATCAGTGGCCGAAACTTTATCACCCAGCATCATCAATGCAGATGCTTTTCCGAAGCCAATTAATCTTGGCAGGAAGAAGGTTCCACCACTATCCGGTATCAAACCTATTTTGCTGAAAGCCTGAATAAATGCGACAGAACTTGCAGCTATTACAATATCACAAGCCAAAGCAATATTTGCTCCTGCACCTGCAGCCACACCATTTACAGCACATACAACAGGTTTTTCTATACCTCTTATTTTCTGAATAATTGGATTATAATGTTCACGTACAATTCGCTCTATCCCCGGACCATTGGCATCCATTGCTTCCGAAAGGTCTTGTCCAGCACAAAATGCTTTTCCTTCTCCTGTTAAATATACAGCTCTTATAGTTTTGTCTGTTGCCGCTTTATCCAATGCTTCCTGCAATTG
>CAIRRW010000144.1 GCA_903881065.1 uncultured Bacteroidota bacterium | reverse complement strand
TATGAGTTATTCAACAATAGATTTAACAGATATTACAAATGGGATTTATTTTCTGCAAATTAGGGGTGAACATGAATCCAATTTCTGCCAACGAATTATCGTATCTCATTAATATCATCATAATGAAATAGAGATTCCTTTTTTAATAAGTTCTGAAGGTTGGGATTCTCGCTGACTTTGTTCTTTTAGCTAAATCAATAACAGTTCAATTTTATTTTAGCTTACCAACTTGTTATGTATCTTTTCTTTTTAGAAACCGCCCTCTAGGCTCATCGCTCTTATGGAGTACATTTTCGGTATGTAGAAAATATGCCGCCTCTGCTGAACCTTTAACCTTTGAAGCACTACGTTCCAGCATTTCTATTTCAAACTCAGTCAATACACTTTTTCTCACTCCTGCTTTTTTCCATTGTGATAAAGGTCGACAACCTCTTGCTATCCCCCTTGCCAACGACAGAGCATCTAGCAGAGCCTGATTAGCACCTTGCCCTTTAAATGGACTCATTGGATGAGCAGCATCCCCTATCAAAGTAACTTTTCCCCAATTTTTCATCAACTCAGGCTCAAGCAAATCTCTGTCGTATACAGAATAACCTGAAACTTGTGATTCCTTAGTAGCAGATAAAATCTGAGGAATGGGATGATGCCATTGAGTTCTGCGACAAGCTTCTTTCTTGAGCGCTTCGGCTCCCTGTTCGCTCAATACTTTCGCCTCGTCTTCCTGCATTGGGAAACTAAGTTGCCACATCACCGAGTCGGATGTGAAAGGCATTATATAGATACGTTCATTTCCATTGGCAGTTTGAAATATGGTGGCCGAGTCCAGCAATGAACTATCAACATCTTGAAGCGCTACCAACGGACAAATTCCTAATATAACAATACAACCCAAATAACGTAAAGGTGTTATATCCTCTCCCATCAGTAACTTACGCACAGTACTGCGTATACCATCGGCTCCAACAATAAAATCGGCTTTGGCACTCTTCACCCCACCATCCACCTGAAAATTCAGCTCAACACCTTCACCCTTCCCATCAATAAAACTTACTAACTGGTGCCCCCACTGCACCTTATCCTTCCCTCCGAGTTGCTGAAGTAGCGCCATGCGTAACGACTGCCGTGCTATATGCATATTAGTGCGCTTAGGTGGTATTTTTGAATCAATCATCCACTTTCTCATCCCCCATTCACCAATCACTATTCCTTCTGTTGTATGAACAATATGTCTTGTTGAAATCAATGCTTCTTTTAGTGGAAAAATACCCAAGCCCTCTATGGCTTTTCTACCCTGTTGCAACGTTAGTCCATAGCCCTGAGATCGAGATTCAAAGCTACTGTCACGCTCATAAAGAGTAAAAGGAATACGACGGTGCATACAGGCAACTGCCAAAGCCATCCCTCCTATTCCACCGCCTATTATAGCAACATGTGGGTAGTTTTCATTATCCGCTTTTGGATTATCAATAGAACAAACTAAACCTGTTCCGCCACAATTAACGCATGATGACAGGTGGCCCATTGGACGTATTGGAGCAAGACCTGAGCCATTATTCTTTTCAAATATATCACATTCCTGCTGGTAGCGGAATCGTACTTTCTTGCGGAGCTTCCGTCTTTTTTTACCCTGGCCATTGCATTCCTGACAAGTGGTCCAGTAAACCTCATTGTTTCCCTTCTGCTTCAATGCTTCTTAAATTAACCTATAGCTATTGGTTGTTTTAAAGTCCCTGACTTTTAATCCAATTGCTTATAAAGATGGCTACTTCTTCCCAATTAGGTTGTCCACATATATAATGTGTACGCCCTGCAAATTCTTTAAAATCGGTAACACTATTTTTATCTTTATAAGCTTCGTAATTTTTTTTGTTGAGCGATGATGGTATTATGTTGTCCTTCTCCCCTGCAATAATTAATAGTGGAGCATGGGGCTTGTTAAAATCAATTTTTCCATCCTTTTTTGTACTGCTTCGCGGTATGTTTCTACTTTCAGGAACTACGTATTTATCATATTCAATCTTCGTTTGTTCCAATGTCATGGTGTTACAGAAGGCATAGTGAAACCATTCTACAGTAGGCAAACAAATTGAGTTTCCTTTCAACGGATTTATAGTAGGTAGATTTGCTTTCAGGAAACTCCGTTTTAAACTGAATATTCCTTTGGGCGGCGCAGGGTCAATTGCTATGCCGGCAACACCTAAATTCATCCCAAGTAATTTTTGAACTGCCAGCCCACCCATCGAATGCCCTATGAGAATTGGCTTTTCGGGCAAGGCATTTACAAAAGTAGCTATACTTTCTATTACTTGCCCAAAGGTAAGTTTGCCTAGCTCTGGATTAATAGTGTTTCGTAAACTTGCAGGATTACCTTCATGATAATCATAAGCAGGTGCATTACATTTGTATCCTTTCGCTTCATAAAATTGTATCCACGGTTCCCAACTGATAGGGTTCATAAAAAGGCCGTGAATAAATACTATTGTTTTACCTGAATTGTTTGTTGTCATATTGTAATTATTTTATTGTTTTTCATTTCTATTATTAAACTCGACACATTGATTAATATAGTTTAAACTTTGTGAAATGCTCTAGTCAACAACTAAATGATTTATTATTATATGTAGCAAAGCTAACCTTTTTTAAGACCATTAACAATTATCCTTAAAAGGCAAATAACTTGGCTGACAACAAGAAAAAGCTGAATTGATCATAAAAAATGAAATGATAATTTTCTTTAAAAGAAAAAACCAATAATCATAAGTACAACTATTTTTTGCTTTTACTCATGTTATAGTTTTGTTTCAGTATATGTTTTAAAATTGTTAAGTATTGCCTGCCACCCTGCTTTTTGCATTTCAATTGAATTCACATCTTCTGCATCAAACGTTACTATTACTGACGTTTGATTAGCTACAGGCAGAAATTTCACATTAACAGTTCGGTCACCTAGTTCATACGTAAAATGTTCCCCAACGTATATTTCACTATATATAGCCTCGAAATCAAAGCCGAAACTTCCATCTTTTGCTTCCATCCTTGCTTTATATTTCCCTCCAACTCTCATATCGTTCTCTGCATATGGACAGCACCAAGACGGATCAGCAAAATTCCATTTGGTAATGTGTTCAGGAGTATTGTAACAATCCCATACTTTTGATGCAGGTGCGTTGACTGTAATTTGAACCGTGATTTTTGTTTTTTCCATTTCTTTCAATAGTTATTAATTTTTGTTGCTAGCTTAATTTATTTGATTCCCTGTAAACCTTTTCGTTAAGTAGTCTCTTCCAAGTGTTACTTTTAAATGCAAGGTGTTGCTCTTCCGTCAAAGACTTCTTTGCATCTTTTTCATTTCTTTTATAAAACATACATTCTTTCATTTTATTTTAGTCTTATAAGAGTTTACAATTCATGTTTTTTTATAGATTTTACTGTACTCTTGTTTTCATATAATCTTCAAACGAAAAACAATTACTGATTAAATCTTCATAATAATCAGGGTACTGAGTTTTAATTTGAGAATAATATTTATTTGCTTTAAATACTTTTTCTGAAAATTTTTCCCATTCCAGATTAGGAAATTTATCCCTTAATTCATTAACCAACCTGTATTTCTCACATCTTCCGGATAGCCGTAAACATATAGCTGCAAATTTTTTATTCTTACTTAGTGATTTTGCTTTTAAATAATAAAGTTTCGCACGGTCACAATTCATATAATCTTTATCATCAGGAAGATTTGACTTTACTGCACTGCTCGACCAATAATAACGTTTCATCATCCACGAGTTCCCATACTGTGTCATATTCAAATAACAATTGGCTGCCAGAAAAAAATAATAATCTCTGTCCTTTTCGTTTATATCATCCCCCCTATTAATGTATTTTATTAATGCTCGGGTAATGGAAGCTTTATTATAATTAATAGTATCTGCAGCGGTTTTATTATGTTCGTTATAAAAGTCAGTGTAAAAAGGATTCGCATTAAGGTAGGTTTTGTAACTAAAATACTTGGATTTCCAAAGTGTATCGTTTACTTTTTCATAACTGCTTAATGCATTTATTAAATCGTTTTCACGTAAATATTTTGTACCCAGTAAATCATACATTCTTGGTAGGTCGTTTTTTAGCATACTGTATTTCCAGCTACTGAAAACATCCTTGTCTTTACTTTTTTCAACATCGGTAATTAGTTGTACCATTTCATTTGTGGTGTATTCAGCATCCATGTAATAGAAATAATTAGTATAATAATCGTCCCAACTGGTAATGTGATGATGTCTTGACTTCCATGACAAACTGTTTTCTTCATATTGTCCAACGTTAATTTTCGAAAATAATAATGCAGCATCTGTCGTGTTGCCTTTAAATTCAAGTTCTCTGGCAATAGCAAAAATAAACCGGTAATTATTTAATCTGCATTGTTGCATCAGCAAGGGTTTTATCTCGTCAAAAATTATAGCCGATCCATTTGTCTGCTGTGCAGTCAGGCATACTGCCTTTAAAATATTTATATCTTCATTGAGCGTATTCCCTTCATTTAATTCATTATTTATTGCATTTAGCTTGGCTAAGGAAGCGGAATGTTTTTCTGTCATCAACAATAAATACGCATTTGTAATTTCCAAAACCTTAGGTGATTCTATCAGTTTACAGTTTATTGAATTTACAAAACTCAACACTTCCTGTGCGTATGCCTTATCCCTTAATATCCGCTGATGGTTTTTACTATACACATTATAGTTTTCAGGAGAAACAGAAGGCTCGAAATAAGTATAATAAGGAGTATAAATCCAGTCCTCGAGTTTGTTGACTTCTCGCAATAATAGAAAACTTAAACCATCGGAATGCGGATCGTTAATATATATATTCTTTATACATTCCAAGGCTCTTGCAGGGTTATCTATTCCAGCCAGTAGCCATACAGCAGCTATCTCCTTTTTGTTTTTTGCGTGGCGGAGTGTTTCACTCACAGATATTTTTTTGCAGTACACTTGCTCCACCATAAATCGTTTGTCGGGTGCGTAGGTAAAAACCATTGCAGCGTGATAATTGCGTAATGCGCCTTTTGGTTCAGTTAATGCAAAGAAATACATACTCCAATAGTCAATGATGTTTTTCTCTTCCCGATTGCCAAAATTTTCGTTGTATAGTTTTTTTATCGTTTCGAAATCAGAATTATAATAACATAAACGAATAATCAGGAACGCATATCGTAGTTTAATATCCTCATCTTTTAAATCATTCACCTTTTTCAATCCTGTTGCAATAAAGGCTGTTCGTTGAGGCAAAGTGGCAGTTTGATATCTTTCCCAAGGGTCTTCGAAAAAGGAATTAAACATTGAAATATTCTTTGCAAAGTCAAGATACTTGATTGCTTCAACATCATTATTTTTATGCAGGTATTGTATAAACTTGTTTTTACAATCAGGGTCATTCATTAAAAAAGAATCGAGATAAACAGCATCGTAAACATCCTTTTCAGAAACTGCACATTTGCAACGTTTCCGCCATAGTTCAATGTTCATTCTTTTCGATGATTCCAAACTATCCCTGTTATACCTTGCATTTATCAATTCCTGTGCAGGTGAAAACATATTTGCAGTATAATAAAATGGTGCAAAATCTTTGTATCCAAAAGATTCAGGATTTAAAAGATGAAACCTTACATCTTCACCGTAAGGATAATAACTGCAACCTTTAGCAGGTTTGAGAATGCTAATGAGTAAAATCAGTATAAAAACTGCCGATCGTTTCATTTTTATATTTTTTTAAATTGTCTTCATCCAGATGAAATAACGTTACTGTGGTGGTATCATCAAAAGAAACATATTTTTGTAATAAATCAATGGTTTCCGTAATTGTGGGTTTACTGACCTCTTCCAGCTTCACTTTATCACCTTTTCGTAAATAAATATTTTCCAGTTCTGTATCTTTTATCACTTCGTACCACAGAGGTTTTATTTTTTGTAATACATTCACAAGTTCTTCTTTATTGGGATTTAGCATTCCTGCCAGTTGATTATTTTGATATACCTGCATAACGGAAAATACAGGCAATGCAACATCCAGATGCTTTGGATATCTTTTTGTATTTTTAAGATAGCTCGAAAGTTCTTTTGTGTCCAGAATCGAATTTTTGTTTTCATTTTCAAATGGATTTATAAGATTATAACACATCAATGTTGCTTTATCCACCGGCGGAACGCCCATTAAATCCGGGTATTTATAAGGATACAATCTAAGGGTGCAGGAAATAGTTTTACTGCTAAATGATTTTAATTGTTTCAGAAAATAAAAATAATTGTCTTTTGTTGTTGCAGTCCAGTCACAGTCTATTTGTATTTCCTTGTAATCGGAATCTTTCATAATGTTTTTCTTGAAATATTTATTTATAAGAAAAACAATATTATCAGCGAGGCTATCAAGTCCAGCTTTTGATGTGTGTTTAAAAACAGTGTTCTTAATAAAAATTGTTGGTATGATATTTAATTGCGACATGGTGTAACACAAAACACTATCTGTTTTGTTATTATAATCATTGTAACTATTCCAGATATGCAATTCTGTTTTTGCATAAGGTCGCGTTCCGAACACAGGATCGGTTTCCACTTCAAAAAATTTAACATACAACTTATGAAGTGATACTGATTTTATTCGATTGAGATCAGCAGAATCAAGACTATACTTATTGTTTTTCCAAAAATAAAAACCTCTGTCAACAATGGTAGTATTTCGTTTGCAGGAAAAAAGAAGAAATGAAAAAAGAAAAAAAGCAGTAAAAGGAAGTAGACGAGTTTTCATTTATAAAATTAGGGCCTTGTAAAAATACCGTTAATTATAAATACAGTAACGAAATTGCAATAATTTACTTTATATTTTCCCTGTCAAGCTACCGCAATACTGCCCCTTTAAAAGAATACCATGGATGCACTTCTATTGTCAATCTGCCGGCTTTTACGGCAGGATCATTTTCGGCAAGCATTCTGGCTTCTTCGGCAGTAGAAGTATTAAACACAGTTATTCCTCTAATATCGCCATCATCCGTGGGCGGACCTATTATATCAGCATATCCTTCGTTATGCAATTTTGTAAGATACAGCAAATGTTCCTTTTGCAATCTTTCGGCAGTTGCTTCATCCTGATTACGCAAATTGCCTGTTTTAAGGAAAACAAGGTAATACATTTTCATTTCCTTTGTCTCATTCAGTGGTCTTAATTCAATATTTTCTTCCATATCTAGGTTTTGAATTTTATTATACGATTATTAATTACATATATCGTCAATGCTTGCATTTAAAAGATAAAAATAATGAATTTAGAATATACAATAAAAATGAATTTAACTGAAAGGTGAATAACCTATGCAGCTAATTTTAATATATAATGGTGAAAACTGCCTTTAATATTTGTCACGAGTTGGAAACTACGCGACTGCCGAAACACTCACTGTGACGGGGCTGCATTTATTGAATGGTCTTTTTAACCATACTCGTCGAACCGTTTTTATTTTTCTTAATTGAATTGGCCTTTGCTTCCTGAAGTTCATAATAACTTTTATACATTTTCTTTAAGTCGAAATTAATACGAGCTGTATAACAGTCATCATATTGAAATCTTTTATAAATAGGATCGAAAAAAACTTTAGCTACTGGTTTTTTTAACATTGAAACATTCAGATTTTTTTCTTCATCAAACAGATCAAGGCGGAAACTAAATGTATAGGCATCCAAATTATGTTGAGGAACTTCTGTTTTCACTTCAAAAAACTTAGTAACATATCCTTCTTTGGAAACCTGAACTTTAAAATAT
>CAIRRW010000143.1 GCA_903881065.1 uncultured Bacteroidota bacterium | reverse complement strand
AATTTCCTACGACTATAACATCTGAAAGTGCCATTGCCAATGCTCCGAATGCAGGGCTCAATAATCCCATTGCCGCAATCGGAATGGCAATGATGTTATAAATAAATGCCCAAAACAGATTCTGCTTTATTGTAATCAGCGTATGTTTACTTATCAATTGGGCTTCACGTAGTATTAACAAGTCATTGCTGTTTAATAAAATTATCTGTGCCGATTGTATTGCTACTTGAGTTGCGTTGCTTAACGAAATGCCAACTGTTGCTTTTGCCAGTGAAGGCGCATCATTCACGCCATCGCCAACCATTGCTGTAGGGTTTTCTTTTACTAGTTTATCAATCAGTTCCATTTTTTGTAATGGCAATTGCTCGCTGTAAACTTTATCCATTCCAAGTTTTCCTGCAAGTGTTTCACATTTTATTTTATTGTCGCCGCTTAACAGAATGCTTGTTATACCTGATTTGTGCAAGTCTTCAATAAGTTGTTTGGCATTTGTTTTTATCTCATCCTCCAAATCCAAAGTAGCAATCAGCATATTATTTCTCACCACATATATTGTATGCATATTACTTGCAGTAAGGTGTGCCGCTACCTTATATGAACCAATTTGAATAATATTATTCTGTTCGTCTTCTGCTGAAATGCCAAGACCTTTTTCCTCTTTAATGTTTTTAAATGTTTTGGTGATAGTAATGTTTTTAAGTTCCGAAACAATTGATTTTGCAATAGGATGAGAGGAATGTTGTTCGAGCTGAAAAACAAGTTCTTTCACTTCGTTTTCGATTGCATTATTATAAATAGTAATATTTTTTATTTTGAAATTGCCAGTAGTTATTGTTCCCGTTTTATCGAAAACGATGTTTTTAATCTTTGCAAATTCTTCCAGCGTACTTCCTCCTTTTATCAATATTCCTTTTTTAGCAGCTCTTCCAATGCCTACCATCACAGCTGTGGGTGTAGCAAGCCCCATGGCGCAGGGGCACGAAATAACGAGTACTGCAATTGCGCGCATGATGGATTCTTTTACTGCATCTGCTCCGTGGAAATCAATAAAGAAATAGTTGATACAAAAAGTAAGTATCGAAATAAAAATCACTACAGGCACAAAAATGGCTGCTATTTTATCTCCCAGTTTCTGAATATTCGGTTTGTTCTGTTGTGCTTTTTTCACCAACTCAATAATTTTGGCAAGCACTGTTTCGTTGCCAACAGTTTCTGCGCGCATCCTCAAACAGCCATTCAACACTATCGTTCCGCCTATTACTTTCTGCCCAGCGGTTTTCTCAACGGGAATGCTTTCACCGGTAATCATCGATTCGTCAATGAGTACTTCACCGGAAATAATTTCTCCGTCAACAGCTATTTTATCTCCCGTATTTATTTGAAGCAATGCGCCTGCAAAGATGTCTTTATATTCAATTTCTGTAAGCACTTCCTTGCCCATTTGCAGACTGACAATTTTCGCTTTTGTTACCTGCATCGCGCTCAGTTCGTGGATAGCAGTTGTAGTTTGTTTTACCGACCGATGTTCGATAACATTGCCAAGCAGCACCAGAGTGATGATGCTTGCTGCGGTTTCGAAGAACAGATAATTGTGTACTGTATGAATATCGGTATACATTATCATTCCGATAATGCTGTATATAAATGCAGCTGTGGAACCGATGAATATAAGCACATCCATATTCGGAACACCTGTTTTCAGGCTTCCCAAAGCCGATTTACCAAACTGCATTACTCCGATAATAAATACGGGAAGACATATAATAAGTTGAATGTAAGGATTGTTCAATATAAAATCATGGGGCAGCAGCATGTGTGCGCAAAACAAAATGAAGGTGAACGGTAGTGTGAAATAAAAACGTTTTTCGATGGATGACATCTTGCCCTCCTGGGCTTCCCGATATTTGCTGTCTACTACTTTATAACCGATATTATTTATTGCATCAATAATTGACTCAAGTTTGCTTTTATCATTTATTTTAAAACTCGCTTCACCAGTTGCATAATCCACAAACACATTTTCGGCATTATTTTTCTGGATGGTTTTGGTAATACCCATCGCGCAGGAAGAGCATGTCATGCCTTCTACCTGAAGTGTGATATTTGTTGTGTTTTCAGCCATTATATAAGGCTACAAAGTTAGTATTTTAAAATGAAATTGTTTTTCTTTGAAGCTGTTCATTTCAATAGTATGGAATATTGTTAGTCTTTTACTAATTTTAATTAGTACGATCAGCGAAAATAGAGGAAAAGGGCTGCTTACAACACAAGTTCTTCAAACAAACG
Source organism: uncultured Bacteroidota bacterium (assembly GCA_903881065.1). GTDB lineage: Bacteria > Bacteroidota > Bacteroidia > 2-12-FULL-35-15 > 2-12-FULL-35-15 > 2-12-FULL-35-15. The sequence goes on along the minus strand of CAIRRW010000143.1, from coordinate 1,573 downwards.
TTTAGCGGTCTGTTCCAAATTATTGCATAAACCGGGATGTGTTTTTGATGTTTGAATAACCGAACTGCGTACTGCGGTTAGCCATCTGAAACGTGAAGGAACATCAAGAAGTGAAATGGGGCCGGAATTCTCAGCTCCCAGCGCTATTTTTTCAAACGATTGCAGGTTTAAATGTAATTGCTCAATATCTAAATCCTTTGCCAACAAACGAAGTTTTTCTTTATTTATCTTATAAAGTACATTTATATACTTCTCCTTTTTGCAAAAAAGAATTATCCCTACATTAAGAAATTCCTCTCTTTCTGCAACTGGTAAAATACGAATTATTGCATATTCATATAAGTACTTCTCTGGCATTTTGAGCTTCGTTTGTAAATAAGTCTGAATTATTTAATCGGGTAATTAAAAAGCGGAAATATATTCCTCTCAATTGGTCAGGTGTATCATCAGTACCTTCCCAATGAAGCCATTCATCAGGTATAAGTGAAACTATTGCGAGAATTTTTTCGTGAGTTATGAACTGTTTGAAATCATTATTTACTTCCTGCAGCAGTTCAGCCCGTGGCAATAATACATGGTCTTTAATTAATGCGAACGGGCTTTTCGCATGAGTTTCCCAATTGGTAAACGAATGATGAAAGTAAAGGCATGCGCCATGATCTATCAGCCAAAGTTCCTTATGCCACATAAGCATATTGGTGTTTTTAAAAGTTCGGTCTACATTGGTAATAAATGCATCCAGCCAAACAATCTGCGATGCCAGCAAGGGTGATACTTTGGTCACTACAGGATCAAAATTTATTGCACCAGATAGAAAATGTAATGCCAGATTTAATCCTTTACTTCCTTTCAATAAATCCTGTATTTCCTCATCTGCTTCTGTTCTGCCAAAGGCTTCATCAAGGTTGGCAAATACCAGTTCGGGTATTTGCAAGCCAAGCATGCGAGCTATTTCTCCACCTATCAATTCGGCAATTAAAGCTTTGGCACCATGTCCGTTCCCTCTGAATTTAAGTACATATTTAAAATCATCATCTGCCTCTGCCAATGCAGGCAATGAACCTCCTTCACGCAATGGCGTAATATAACGGGTAACATTTACTGTTCGCAGAGAAGAGGTATAGTACATTGTGCTATAATGTTTCGCAAATCATTAAATCAACTTCCTGTGTATAAGCTTTTTTGAGTAATTCATTTAACGCAATAAAATCAACACTTGCATACATATCTTTAATTGACTGTGCATCAGTGAATTCAAAAAAAGCTATGGCTTTAATACCGCCGTTTCCCATAATCTGTCCCACTGTTTTAAAACGTTGCATATTAATACCGCCAATTTTTTTGATTCCGCCAACTATCTGTGTTAGGTAACTTTGAAAGCTTTCCATTTCCGCCAGATTTGGTATTGAATTTATGATTAAGAATGTTTTCTTTTTCACATTGCTTATTGATTAGTATTAAATTTCTGTTTTTTATTAAAAGTCAAAAGTAATACTAATTATTAATTCGCTATCAGTAAAAGAATTAATAACTGGAAATGGAATTATTTTCAACTAAATATAAAAAGCAATTT
>CAIRRW010000142.1 GCA_903881065.1 uncultured Bacteroidota bacterium | reverse complement strand
TTAAATCGCCGACGGACGGAATAGTGAAGAAAATAAATGTAAAGAAAGGTATGGCAGTGGAAAAGAATCAGGTATTAATTAATTTTATATAATAGTAAACAAAATGGATAACGAAAATTCACGCAGAGATTTTATTAAGAAATCGGCTGCACTTACATTAGGCGCTATTGCTGCAACAGCAGTGGTTAACAAAACTCTTGCAGCTACAGAGTTTATTGAAAAGGAAATATTGGCTGATGGCGGAGTGAAGTTCAATCTTCCTAAATTGCCTTATGAATATGATGCTTTGGAGCCTCATATAGATAAGTTGACAATGGAAATACATCATGACAAACATCATCAGGCGTATGTAACTAATTTGAACAAAGCCCTTGAAACCATTGATCCTAATGTGTTGAAGAACATTTCTTCATTGGATGATATCTTCGGAATGATGGATAAAATGCCTGTTGCAGTTCGTAATAATGCAGGCGGACACAGTAATCATTCTTTGTTCTGGACATTGATGAAACCTCATGGCGGCGGCATTCCTACTGATAAATTAGCAGAAGCAATAAATGCTACTTATGGTTCTTTTGAAGAATTTAAAAAACAATTTGCCGATGCCGCGATGAAACGGTTCGGCTCAGGATGGGCATGGTTAGTGGTTAATAAAGGAAAACTTTCTATCGGTTCCACTGCCAATCAGGATAATCCTTCCATGCACTTGGATGCTCTTGAAATAAAAGGAACACCTGTACTTGCTTTGGATGTGTGGGAACATGCTTATTATCTGAAGAATCAAAACAGAAGAGCAGATTACATTAATTCATTCTGGAATGTGGTAAACTGGGAAACAGCAAATAATTTATTTACAAGCGCAAAATAAAAACAAATCATGAAAAAACAATTTATAGTATTAAGCTCAATGCTTATACTGGCAACATCTACAATTGTTAGCTGCGGAGGCGGAGATAAAAAGGCAGATAAAAAAGAGGAAGTAAAAACAGATGTTTACACCTGCCCGATGAAATGTAATAATGGACAAACATACGACAAGCCGGGCAAATGCCCTGAGTGCGGAATGGAATTGGAAAAAGTAACAAAATCATAAGCAAATAATATGTCAGAAACAGCAACAGTAAATACTTTCGGAATAGAAGAAGTATTAAAGAAATTAGGGATTAAAAAAATTAATTATGGTGCTTCCACAGGTACTAATCATATCAATACCACGGGTGCAAAGCTTGATTCATTTTCTCCGGTTGACGGGCAGTTTATTGGCAGAATAAACATTGCAACACCAGCGGATTATGAGCATGTGATGAAAACTGCAGAGGAAGCTTTTAAAGTTTGGCGATTAACTCCTGCTCCAAAACGCGGAGAAATAGTACGTCAGATTGGTGATAAATTAAGAGAATATAAAGAGCCGTTGGGTAAACTTGTTTCGTATGAAATGGGAAAAAGTTTGCAGGAAGGACTTGGTGAAGTACAGGAAATGATTGACATCTGTGATTTCGCTGTAGGACTTTCCCGGCAGTTATATGGTTTGACAATGCACAGCGAACGCCCTATGCATCGTATGTACGAGCAATGGCATCCATTGGGAATTGTAGGAATTATATCTGCATTTAATTTCCCCGTTGCAGTATGGAGCTGGAATGCTGCATTAGCTTGGGTTTGTGGAGATGTTTGTGTTTGGAAACCAAGTTCTAAAACTGCATTATGTGCTATAGCATGTCAGAATATTATTTCGGAAGTATTGAAGAAAAACAATGTTCCAGAAGGTGTAAGCTGTGTGCTTGTTGGTAATCCTGTCGGTGATTTAATGAACAATGATAAACGTGTTCCTATGATTTCTTTCACTGGTTCTACACGCATTGGAAAAGTAGTAGCAGCTGCTACTGCTCAGCGTTTTGGAAGAAGCATTCTTGAATTGGGAGGTAACAATGCAATCATCGTTTCCGAACATGCCGATTTAAAAATGGTATTGACAGGTGCTGTGTTTGGCGCTGTGGGTACAGCAGGACAGAGATGTACTTCAACGCGAAGATTGATTATTCATGAAAGTATTTATGATAAAACAATTGATGTTCTTAAAAAAGCGTATGGTCAGTTGAAGATAGGAAACCCTTTGGATTCAGCTAATCACGTAGGTCCGTTGATTGATATGAAAGCCGTTGAAGATTATTTGAATGCGATAGAAAAAGCTAAAAAAGAAGGTGGTAAAATGATTGTAGAAGGCGGTGTTCTTTCCGGTGAGAGTTACGAAAGCGGTTGTTATGTTAAACCTTGCATCATTGAAGCGAAAAATTCATATCATATTGTTCAGGAAGAAACTTTTGCTCCGATTCTATATGTTATGAAATATAAAACAATAGAAGAAGCAATCGCAATGCAGAATGATGTTCCGCAAGGTTTGTCATCTTCTATCTTCACTAATAATATGCGTGAAATGGAATTATTCCTTTCTCAGGCAGGTTCTGATTGCGGTATTGCAAATGTAAATATCGGTACTTCAGGTGCTGAAATTGGCGGTGCATTTGGTGGTGAAAAAGAAACTGGAGGAGGTCGTGAGTCAGGCTCTGATGCATGGAAATCATATATGCGCAGACAAACAAACACAATTAATTATGGCTCTCAATTGCCATTGGCACAAGGGATTAATTTTAATATATAAATGATTAAAACAATTAATGTATTTAAAAGCGGAGCAATAATAATTGCTTCGCTTTTATTTTTTAATAATAGTATAGCTCAAAGTAAGCTAAGAACAGGTGATTGGAGAGGTTTATTAAAACTTAATGATTCTACTCAATTGCCTTTTAACTTTGAAGTGAAATACGATTTGGATATTTATTCGGTTGTATTTTCTAATGCTGAAGAGAAAATAACAGCAAATGAAATAGCAATAACGGGAGATTCAGTATTTATTAAAATGCCCGTGTTTGATTCTGAATTCAAATGTAAAAGTTATAGTGATTCTTTAAAAGGAGTGTGGATTAATCATGCGAGGAAAGAAAAAAATGTACTTCCCTTTACTGCATATTTTGGAAATAAAAACAGATTTGTAATTAAAAACTGGACTAACTATGAGCCTGTAGTTACGGGTAAATGGGAGGTTGAATTTGAGCCCGGAACTCCTGATAGTTATAAAGCTATAGGTGATTTCAAACAGTTAAATGTAAAAAACGATAGTAAACTTACAGGAACATTTTCTACCGAAACAGGTGATTATCGTTATCTGGAAGGCATTATGGCAAATAATGATTTATTTCTTTCCTGTTTCGATGGCGCTCACGCCTTCTTATTTAAAGCAAAACTCAATGGAGATAAATTAGTTAATGGTCATTTTTATTCGGGGGCACATGGGTACGAAACATGGATAGCCAAACGAAATGAGAAGTTTCAATTACGTAATCCGGATTCATTAACATATCTGAAACCCGGATATAGTAAAGTTGATTTTTCATTTAAAAATCTGGGAGGAAAACAAATTTCATTATCGGATGCGAAATACAAAAATAAAGTGGTGATAATTCAGTTAATGGGTACATGGTGTCCCAATTGTATGGATGAAACAAAGTTTCTTTCACCATTTTATGATAACTATAAATCAAAAGGATTGGAAATTATTGGGCTTGCCTTTGAGCGTACAGATGATTTTAATGAAGCGGTATCTAATGTAAGCCGATTGAAAGCAAAGTTTCAGGTTAATTATGATTTGCTGATAACCATGAAAACCGGAGCACAACAGGCATCCGAAGCATTACCAATGCTTAATAGAGTGATGGCTTTTCCGACTACTATATATATTGACAAAAAGGGTGTTGTAAGAAAAATATATACCGGTTATTATGGTCCAGCCACAGGTGAAAGTTATATTAAGCAGGAAAAAGAAACGAAAGAGTTTGTTGAGAAATTACTTTCCGAATAAGGAGAAATTCATTATTGCTAATAAGTAATTTTTTATCTTTTATAGCCCCTTGCCACTAATAATTTCTAATTTTGTGAAACTATTATGGATAAAACAATTCGTAGAAAATGGTTTGAAGATTGGTTCAATTCTCCATACTATCATATCTTATATAAACAACGTAATTTTAAAGAAGCTGAATTATTTATTGATAATTTGATTGCTTATTTGCATCCAAATAAGAATGCCCGTTTTCTGGATTTAGGCTGTGGCAAGGGAAGACATTCGATTTATTTAAATAAAAAATATTTTGACGTAACAGGTTATGATTTATCTCCTCAGAGCATTGGTTATGCAAAACATTTTGAAAATAACACGTTGCATTTTTATGAACAGGATATGCGCAAGCCTTTCTGCTGTGGCAACTTTGATTATATCGTTAATTTGTTTACCAGCTTTGGTTATTTTCAAAATGAGGCTGATAATTATGCAACAATTGATGCAGTAAGTAAAGCTTTGAACGAGGACGGGATATTTGTACTTGATTTTCTGAATGTTGAAAAAGTGATACCTTCACTAATTTCTAAACAAGAGCTAACAATGGATGGTATCGAATTTAGCATTTCCAAAAAAGTTGAAAATAATTTTATTGTTAAACAAATTTCATTTACTGATAATGAACAGGTATATAACTTTGAGGAAAAAGTAAGTGTATTGAGATTATCCGATTTCGAAAAGTATTTAAAAGCTAACCGCCTTAAATTAATTGATACGAAAGGCGATTACGAGATGAATGAATTTAATGTAACAAGTTCTGACAGACTGATTCTAATAGCCAAAAAGATAAAATAATGAACACATATATGTACTTAATTTTATTCCTTTCAGTTATTGCAAGTGGTACATTGGTATTGTTTATTAATATCAGTAATAAAAATCTAAAGTTAATCCTTTCATTTACTGGCGCGTATTTGTTCGCTATTAGTGTGCTACATTTGATTCCTGAAATTTATTTATCGCATACACCTAATATTGGTATTTATATACTTATTGGTTTCTTTGCCCAAATCCTTCTCGAATTTTTATCCGAAGGCATTGAGCATGGTCATATTCATGTACACAAAAAGCGACATAATCATAATGCCTTTCCTTTTGCAATGATGATTGGTCTATCTGTGCATTCTTTTTTAGAAGGTATGCCGCTTGCCAATCTTGCTATCGATTCACATAGTTCCCTTCTCACTGGAATAGTAATGCATAACATTCCGATTGCAATGGCTTTGATGACAATGCTATTACAATCAAAAATCAGTAAAACCAAAGCAATGATGTTGTTAATAATATTTGCATCTATTACCCCACTTGGCACTTTTACAAGTTATGCCATTGGCGAAAATATAATAGGAAATTTCTCTGTTTATTTCGATAAAATAATGGCAGTAGTGATAGGGATATTTTTACATATCTCTACCACCATTCTTTTTGAATCAAGTGAGAATCATAGATTCAATTCTATAAAATTTATTATTATTCTACTGGGAGCAGGGTTTGCAATACTCAGTATTCTTTAATAAGAAGATTACTTCAATTTCGCCAATACATCTTTAATAGCAGCAAAATTTGGATAATCACTTGCATTTTCAAGCACCTCGGCGTGACGAACAATCCCTTCCTTATCAATAACAAATGAAGCACGTTTGCTTACACCTCTTAATCCTAATATCCATTCATGATAAACAGCATCATAGGAAGTACATGCCTCCTTGTTAAAGTCAGACAGCAAAGCAAAGTTATAATGCTGTTCTTCTTTAAATTTTGCCAATGTAAAAGGTAAATCTACTGAAATGCCAAAAACAGTTGCATTTAAGTCATTGTAATAAGAAAGTTCATCACGCGTCTCACAAAGTTCCTTAGTACATGTACTTGTAAATGCAGCCGGGAAAAATAATAAAACTACATTCCTGCCTTTCAAATCGGCTAGGGTTACTAAATTTTTGTCCGAATCTCTTAAATAAAATGCGGGTGCTTTTTGTCCTACTTGAATTTTCATTTATAAAAATATTTATTGTTAATTGTTATTACTTGTTTTTTGAAACACTAAAGGTAACAATTTGTTTAGTCTAATAAATAAAATAGTAATTGTAATTTTAGTAATTTCGCACATTAATAAAAAGTCAAACCTTTTAAATAAACAAAAATTATGTCTATAGTAGGAAAAAAAGCGCCATCTTTCAAGGCAAAAGCAGTAGTAAATGGAGGGGAAATAATTAATGATTATTCTCTGGATCAATTTATAGGTAAAAAACATGTAATATTCTTCTTCTACCCAAAAGACTTTACATTCGTATGTCCAACAGAATTACATGCGTTTCAGGAAAAGCTAAAAGAGTTTGAATCAAGAAATGTAGCTGTTGTAGCCTGTTCTACTGATACAGAACAATCGCACTGGGGTTGGTTACAAATGCCAAAAGCTCAAGGTGGAATCAAAGGTGTAACGTATCCAATAGTTGCCGATACTACAAAAACCATCTCTATGGATTATGATGTTCTTGCTGGAGATTATGATGTTAATGATGTAGGAAATATTGTTGCAAACGGACCAATGATTGCTTTCAGAGGATTGTACCTTATTGATAAAAATGGCGTAGTTCGTCATCAATTAATTAATGATTTTCCATTAGGTCGTAATGTTGACGAGGCATTACGTATGGTTGATGCGTTGCAGTTCTTCGAAGAAAATGGAGAGGTTTGTCCCGCAAACTGGCACAAAGGTGATGTTGCAATGAAAGAATCACATGCTGGAGTTGCTGATTATTTGGCGAAACACTAATTTTAATACTTTTTAACACACTAAAAGCACCTCGAATAATTTCGGGGTGCTTTTTAATTTACTTTTGTTAAAAAATAAAAATCCACATCATGAATGCTAATTTCTCAAGGATTACAAACATTATTTTAATAGTTGCTGTTGCGGTGTTATACTATCTCCACTTCTCACATGGTAATAAAACCTCCGAAGCGGCAGCAAAATTAAATGATTCAATAGCTACAGCAAAACCAATAGTAAAAATGCCTAAAGAGATAAAGGCTTCAAAAATCGTTTATATCAATAGTGATATATTGAATGAAAAATATGAATATGTGAAAGATTTAACTTCTTCTGCTCAAGCAAAACAAAGTAAATTAGAAAGTGCATATCAAGCAAAAGGTCAAAAACTTCAACAGGATTATGCAGATTTTCAACAAAAGGCTAGTCAAGGTTTGTTATCCGAAAACCAATCTGCTGCTGCGCAGGAAGACATGAAAAAGAGAAAGGATGAACTTGACAAGATGGAAGCACAACTTCAAACATTGGTTGAAGAAATTCAAAAAAGCAATGAAGAGGTTCGTAAAACTGTAGTTGATTATGTTAAGGAATACAATAAAACCAGCAAATACAATTATATACTCACTTATACTGCTGGTCCAGGCGGAGTTGTACTACTCGCCAACGATAGTCTGGATATTACCAATGAAATTATTGATGGTTTAAATGCCCAATATAAAGTAAAGAAGAAGAAATAATCAAATTCGAGAATTCTTCTACCGATTAATTTTATTCTATTTTATTAGTCATATTTACTGATTTGAATAATCGGAAATTATTTTCAAAGCATTAATATTAGAAATCAGTTCCCTAGTTGTCCTCAATAGTTCCTGATATTTATTTATCAGTTCACAATTCATTCAAATTAATTCACTAATCCTTTTTTAGTCCATTACCCTATTATGACTTTTGTTAGTGGCTGACATATATCATAGTTTGCTGTTACAAGTCTGAATAGTTTTGTGTGTTCTTAAAACTAAGAAAGAGCAATGTATTCAATAGAATAATAGATAAATAAAAACATAAATATAGTATGGCAAACGAAGCAAAAAAAGAGCAGTACAAAATTCATTCAACTGATGTAATGAAAAAAATAATGGGAGAATATTTTCTTTCATTGGAAACAGGTAAAAAGAAAATAGCATGGTGCACAAGTGTAGGACCAGCAGAGTTGTTACGTTCATTTGGTTTTGAAGTTTATTTCCCTGAGAATCATGGGGCATTACTTGGTGCAACCCGCACTGCGATGGATTATATTCCGGAAGCAATTAAATGCGGTTATTCCGGACATGTATGTTCTTATACTACTGCCGATATTGGTTCGTACCTGAAAAAAGAAACTCCGCTTCAAAAACATTATGGAATGAAAGGCGCTCCAAAGCCTGATATTATTGCTTATAACACTAACCAATGCAGAGAGGTAGAAGATTGGTTTACCTACTTCGCTGATGAATTTAAATGCCCGATTGTCGGCATTCAACCTCCTCGTCACCTGGATGAAATTACTCAGGATGAAATTGATTTGGTAGTGAAACAATTCAAGAAAATGATTCCTGTTTGCGAGCAGGTAAGTGGTAATAAATTTGATCTGGATAAATTTAAAGAGGTTGTAAAACTAAGTAAGGAAGCCACTTTGCTATGGCAAAAAGTTTTGAAAACTTCTACTGCTATGAATGCTCCATTAAGTTTCTTTGATGGAACAATTCACATGGGACCGATTGTAGTACTTCGTGGAACGCAGGTTGCGAAAGACTATTATACAGGTTTATTAAAAGAACTGGAAGAAAACGTTAAGAACAATATCGGTTTTTTACCACAGGCGAAGGTCAGAATATTCTGGGAAGGAATGCCGATATGGGGAAAATTGAGAATGTTCAGCGACTTATTTAATGCAAACAATGCAGCAGTGGTTGCATCTACATACTGCAGCAGTTGGGTGTTTGACAAGTTTGACGAAAACAATCCCTGGGAATCAACAGCTAAAGCATACACTGAAATATTTATTAACAGAAGTGAAAAGGCTAAAATGAAAATGCTTGCCGAGTGGTTCAAGGAATTTCAGATTGATGGAGTTGTTTTCCATGATTCTAAAACATGCTTCAATAATTCAAATGCAAAATTCGGAATGCCTCAGCGTTTGCAGGAAATGACAGGTGTTCCGGGATTAATTATTGAAGGTGATTTATGCGATTTACGTTTCTTCTCCGAAGGACAAAGCATTACAAAAATTGAAACCTTCCTGGAACAACTGGAAGAAAATAAAGTGTTGAGTTAATATTCTTCACTACAAATAAAATTGTAAACAAATGGCAAAGAAAAATAAATTAAAAGTCGGAGTTATCGGTTTAGGGCCTGTAGGGATGATTTTGGCAGTGAAGCTTCATGAGGCAGGATGCGATGTTGCGCTTTGCGAAGTGAATGATACAAAAGCCAAAAAGATAAAGAGTGATGGTTTGGTGCTTGAAAACATGATGGCAACAACAGCTCAATTTGAAAATGTTTTTACATCCATTTCTCAATTTGAAGGATGGGATGCAGATTATTTATTCTTTTCCTTAAAGTCTACACATACTGCCGGTGCTGTAAAGCAGGCGATGGCATTGAATTCAGAAAAACTTACAGTCGTGTCTGCACAAAATGGAATTGAAGTGGAAGAATTGGTAGCAGCCGGTTTCGGTGAATCTAAAACTCTGCGAATGATTATTAACTATGCAGGAAACGGCAGTTCGCCTAATGTTACAAAGGTTACTTTCTTTAACGCTCCAAATTATATCGGTTCAATAAATGATGCACGAACAGAACAAGCGAAGATAATTGCGGACGTTTTATCTTCTTCCGGTTTGGAAACTAAAGCCGTGGATTCTTTTGAAATTGTGAAACGCAGTTGGGAAAAAACAATACTGAATGCAGCACTTAGTCCACTTTGCGGTGTAGGAAGGTTGACGATGCTTGAAGCAATGAGCGACCCTGATACTGTAGAATTAGTTGAACAAATTATCCGTGAAGGAATACAAGTTGCAGAAGCAGAGAAAATTCATTTCCCTGATAATTTCACCAGAAGTTGTTTAAAATATTTGAAGAATGGCGGAGATCATTTTCCTTCGTTGGCTGTTGATTTAATAAATAATCGTCC
>CAIRRW010000141.1 GCA_903881065.1 uncultured Bacteroidota bacterium | reverse complement strand
TCCGTATATCATGCAATGGTTATAGATAACTTTTACATGTAATGTTATTTATGGTGGTTCTAAAGAAAGATAATTGGCGAGTAATCCGCTGAATAATCAACAGGAGTGAAGTTGCTCAGCTCATGTACTGAAAACATATGAATTGCACGATGCCCGCTAAAGCAAGCCTTTGAAACTTATAGCTTGATGGGGACCAAACAGACACTTGCCGGTGGAGTTTTTATATTAAATGTTTTTTAAACATTGTTTCAAAAACAATAGTTTGGCTGAAGTAATGAAATAATTTATTGGTTAAAGTTGAATAAAAAGACAAATCAACCAACTTGTTGAATTTAGGGATATCAAGATATTCATTAATGTGAGCAATATCCAAATCAGTAAGTTCTTTAAAAGCCATAGTCCAATTTGAAAATTCCCTTACTTTAGAGTGTTCCTGATTAATAAGCAATACATCGGTATGCCTTTTATCTTTTTCAATATGACTATACAATTCAAGTACTGTTTTTTCATCGCCTTCCAGAACCTGTAAAAATTCATTTTTGTAATAGAGGAGACAACCTGTAATGTTGTTTTTTGAGTTGAATTTGCGTGCTGTTTCCAGAATATTATTTATATCTCTGTCAGTTATGTTGGGAGCAGCAGTGCTGCGATATATCAATTTAAAATTCATGCTGTAGTTTATTGGTTTAGGTTTAAATTAAACAAAAATGATTTTGAATTCATTGCTTCTTTCGGGTACAAAAATCAATACTAAATCAGAAATTATAAATGACATGTATCAGCGTTCAACTAATATCAGTATGTTTATTATCAGTTGGTAAGGTTTTTTTTTACCGAGTAAGTACGTCGCTGAAATGTTTCCTTGTGTTGCTGGGCGTATTGTTTAGTCAGCTTTTTTGTAGGTAAAAGCTACCTATTGTAAACTTACAAAGCGCTTTTTATGCTTGCCAAATAGCATAGTAAGTTTTGCGGAAATCAATATATAAACGGTATAAGCTTTTTAGTGCTTTTTTTATATTCTAAATATTCATCTCCGAAATGTTGAATCAACACCTTTTCTTCAATATTTATGCGGATAAGAAACGCAATGAAAATAGGTATAATGATAACTAGCAGTGATAACAAATTATTAAAGGTAAGCCCCAAACCAATAAATGAAATAAGTGAAGCGGCATAGGTAGGATGCCGTAAATACATATAAGCGCCGTTCGTTTTAATTTTATGATCCGTACGAATAGTTACATCTACCGTAAAAAAATGCCCTAAAGAATAAATTACAGAAAGCCGGCAAATAATACCGATATATATTATAACGGCACCAACATAGGCAATTTTCGGATTTGAAGATAATGGTGCCGGAATAGCACCCGAAATAAAACCTGCGGCTGTAATAGCAACTGTAATTGTTACCCATAACAAAGAAAGCGTTTTTTTGTCTGCATTCTTTTTGTCTCCTTCCTTTGCCCGTAGCAGCGTATTTAATAAAATTTCTGTAGAAATAAATAGGAGGTAAGTTATTAATATAAATAGATTCATATTTTTTATTTCTGTTATATCTTTTCAGTTTTCGGTTGCCTATGATTACTTTTATAAAGCAAAGCTAACAATTATAGCACCGTTACCAATTATTTTTTATGCTAAAAGACTTGGCTGAAAATATGAAACGGTTGAAGTAAATTTAAATTGTAGTAAGCGCACCATTTAATAATTATCACGAGTTGAAATGGCTTGTGTCTGCCAATAAATTAACGATAGTTTTTAAATCTTCGGTGAGGTAGGTAAGTAGCAATAATTAATGCCAATCTGACAATACGGTAAGAAATCCAGTTTAACAGATTAGTAAAAAAACTTCTTCTTTTTTTTATTGTTTCTAAAGTTACCTGTTCGCATTGTGTAACTATTAAATCATTTAAGTTAGCTGCCAGTGATTTTGAGAATTCCTGGAAATCTATTTCCACATTCATTTCTATACTTCCGTATGAACTTAAATGATTCAGATTGAAGGACCCAATTATTGACTTTTCACCATCTTTTACTGCCACCTTACCATGCAATACTGATTTGTTCCATTCATACAGTTCAATGTCGTTTTCCAATAAAGAGGTATAAAGATAAGATGTTGCTCGTTTTATTAATGGAACATCTGCAATACCGGAAAGGATAAGTTTTATTTTAACTCCTTTGCGTGTCGATTTTTTCATCGTATTCAGGAGCCTTCGTCCAGGCAGAAAGTAACTTCCAGCAATAATAGTTTCCGTTTGTGATGTTCGTATTGATTTAATATAAGCCTCACTTATCTCATTTTTTCTCTTCAGCCAGTCGTTTCTTATAATACCAATTCTTGCCTCGCTCCCCAATTGAATTAAATGAGTAATTTTTTTCCTTTTTGTTCTCTTTTTCTTGAAATAGAGATTTCTGCATACTTGTTGAATATCTTTTGCTGTTTCGTTGTTTTTTATTTCTACGGCATAGTCTAGCCATGCAGTTGTTGTATCCGTGCCTCTGTATCTGTTGCCAATATTAATTCCTCCTATCAGCGAAACCCTTTCATCGGCTACTACCACCTTGTGATGCAGCCTCCTGCCGATATAAAAACTATTTGCAGAAAAGAAAGGTGAAAAAATGCGTACATTAATTCCGTGTTTGGCAAGGTCTTTTATAAATTTATTCGACAGTGAGGATGAACCATATCCATCGAGTAAAAGATAGATTTTTACATTTCGATCCGCTGCGGCCTTTAATGCATCAGCAATATATATACCGGTTGTATCATTTTCAAAAATGTAAGTTTGAAAATGTATTTCTTTTGTTGACTCCGAAATAATCTTATGAAGACGTTTAAAGAAAT
>CAIRRW010000140.1 GCA_903881065.1 uncultured Bacteroidota bacterium | reverse complement strand
CGTAATAAAAAACAAAACAGAAACTACTACAGGCATACCTAATCCTCCTTTTCGAATAATTGCCCCTAATGGTGCTCCAATAAAAAACAAAACCAAGCAAGCAACAGATAAAGTGAATTTACGATGCCACTCAGCTTCGTATTTTTTAATTGACATTTTATCCGAATTAAAATCATTGCCAACTGAATCGGAATAGGCTTTTGCACTTCTGGCAATATTACTTGCTCCTTCAATTACGCTTAATTGTTGTGTTTTAGTTAGCTCAGTAAATGATTTAAAATGAGGGGTAACTTTTCTTAACGAATCAATTTTCTCTATTTTATCTGTTGATTTAGTATAATAACTCATCTTAATCTGTTTGGCAAAATCGACTTTTCTTTTTTCATTTTTGATACCTGTGGAATCAATAAACTTGGCAAGCTGCGAAAGATTAAGCATCTGATAATTGGTTTTGAATAAATCTTCACTGGTGCGCGCCATTTTAAATTCTGAAAGGTCAAATCGGATTATTCGCTGTGCAAATTTATCACGCCAAAGCGGATGTGACTCCTGCTGCTTATTATTATCCACTAAATCCTTATAGCTTGTTCCATCATTAAGTGTAAGTACCAGAAACATTTTATCTCCCGTTTCCTCCATCGTACCCGATTTTGCATACAATACCACATTGTTTCCCTGCATTGCGCGGTGATCGTAAATCAAAATATCCTTTAACGTTTTTCCATCCTTTTCTTTCTTACCTACACGCATACTGAACCCTTCGATACTGTGATTAAACACTCCTTCTTTAAACAATAAGGAAGGTTTCGATTCTCTTATGTCATATAAGAGCGAGCCTACTTTAAGATTAGTATATGGCAATACGTTATTCGAAAAATAAAAGGCTCCGATAGATAACAATACAGTAACGACAAGTAAGGGTGACATAATTTTCTGTAAAGACATGCCCGAACTTTTCATGGCAGTAAGTTCAAAATGTTCTCCCAAATTACCGAAAGTCATTAATGATGAAAGCAGCACGGCAAGTGGCAATGCCATCGGGATAGTAGTGAACGAGAAATAAAAAAACAATTGAGCAAGCATACTTGCAGCAAGTCCTTTTCCTACAAAATCATCAATATATTTGAAGATAAACATCATAAAAAAAACAAACATCGAGATGAAGAATGTCATGATAAACGGACCGACGTATGATTTTAATATGAACCTATTTATGGTTTTCATTGGCACAAAGATAGTTATTTTAGTATTGAATATCCGCTTAGGAAAGCTACATACTATTGATAAAAATAAGCCACAGTATTATTTGGTGAAAGCAATATTAAAACTGTCCTTTTTGTTGATCTTCATTTTTTCTTTTATGAAGATGCAAATGAAATCTCTTTTTGAAGAACTTCCTGTCCTGGCGTTTTCGTTCTCTGGCTGCCTTTTTCTCGGCCTTTGTATTTTCTTTTTTCTCCTTCGCCATTTCCTCTGCATCTGCACGTTTCAACTGTGTGCTCGGCTTCTCCTTCATTTTTAAATAAGGATTATTCACCACTCTTCTATGGCACGATTCCATAGTAATAAAAGAAATTAGGAAAACTAATAATATCAATCTTGTTTTCATAAATAATTGAGTATGTAATGAAACTATTACCTTATTTTTACAACTTTATTTCAGATTTCAATAACGGAATGACTTTTAAAAGATACACCCTATTTATTATCACTCTATCCACTATTATCAATGGATGTAGTAATGATAAAAAACATGATATGTATGTTTATTTTGATAATGTTGCTCCTATTATTTATAAAAACTGTTCTACCTGTCATCGTTATGGCGAGGCAGCACCTTTCCGGTTAATCACCTATCAGGATGTTGCTTCAAGGGGCAAAGTTATAAAGTTTTCCACGCAATCGCGCTTTATGCCGCCATGGCCTGCCGATGCTACTTATACTCATTTTATAGGTGAAAAAGTATTGACTAAAGAAGAAATAGATTTAATTGCACGATGGGTGGACGAAGGCTGTCCGCTCGGACACGCATCCAATATACCTGCTCCGCCTGAATTTCCGAAAGCTTCGCAACTTGGCAAGCCCGACCTTGTTATTAAATACAAAGATGTTTATAAAGTAAAAGGCGATAATCAAGACCGCTTTTTATTGATGCGTGTTCCGTATCAAATACCGAAGGACACTTTTATTACTGCCATAGAAGTGGTACCAGGGAATAGAAAAGTGGTACATCATGTGAATGCGCAATTGCTGAGTTATGATTTTGACAAACGAAGAGATGTTTTCAAAGGCAATACAGTGGTTGATTTAAAGAATTATCCTACCAAGCTGGAAGCGTATCAACATCTTGATTTAGCTAATGACGACGGTACTTTCCCGATGCTCACCTTTTCCGTTACCAATTACCTACCTGGAGTTACTCCGCCTATTTACCCCGATGGAATTGGCGGATATTACTTCAACAGGAAAGGTGCTATTTTCCTGAAAGATGTTCATTATGGACCATCGAAAGTAGATACTACCGACTGTACTTCCTTCAACGTATTTTATGCCAAGCACGCTCCTACCCGACCGTTGCGCGAGTTTCAGCTTGGCACATTTGGAGTGTCGCCTACGGTGCCGGTGCTGGTTATTCCGCCTGATACTAGCATGACGTTTCATTCGGATTATACTGTGCCATATGATATTTCGATACTCACCGTTAATCCACATATGCACTTGCTTGGTAAACAATTTTTAGCCTATGCAATCACCCCAAATGGAGATACTATAAAGCTAATTAAGATAAATAAATGGGATTTCAGATGGCAGTATTTTTATACTTATAATACTATGGTAAAAGTTCCGAAAGGCTCCACTATCCATGCCGAAGGAGTTTTTGACAATACACGGCATAATCCTGATAATCCGTTCAGTCCGCCACGATTAATAGCTGAGCGAGAAGGCAGTATGCGTACTTCCGACGAAATGTTTCAGTTTATTGTCACCTATTTGCCATATCAGGAAGGCGATGAACATCGCTCATTAATAAAGTAAAAGATTAAATACGATTAAACATTTAAGAACAATTATTTATAAAAAAACTTCCACTTTCATATTTTTTTGTTTCTAAATCTGTACAACAATTATGTCAATAGTATGTAATTTCATTACATAATTTCTTAATACTATAAATCACCAGTTTTCTTTTCCGATTACATTTGCCTCCATAAATATTAATTAAATAAACCCCATGAAAAAAAATCTATCTATTCTATTAGCAACATTTGTATTTACTTTAACAGTAAACAAATCTACAGCACAGTATAATACTCTATGGATACCGGACACGCTATCCGGCACTCATTTTAATCTGGTACTGAAAGATACGTTTGCTCAACTTAGAACAGGTAACCAGACAATAACTGCTGGAGTAAACAATCAGTTTTGGGGATCCACATTAATTTTTAATCAGGGAGATTCCGTACATATGAACGTACACAGCTATCTTAATGATTCAACTACTATTCACTGGCACGGTATGCATTTACCTGCTGTAATGGATGGTGGCCCTCATCAGGTAATCCCTCCCGGTACCATTTGGCAACCCTATTGGAAAGTAACTAATAATGCAGCTACTTATTGGTATCACCCTCATTTACACCAAATGACTCAAGATCAAATGACGAAAGGACTGGGAGGCTTTATTATAGTAAGAGATACACAGGAAGCAGCCTTGGCCTTGCCGCGAACTTATGGAATAGATGATATTCCCTTGGCCCTCACAAGCAGAAAGTATAATGCCGATAATTCATTTATTACTGCTAATACTTCATATGGCGATTATATGCTCACTAATGGAACACCAAACGCACAGGTTAGTTTACCAAAACAATTTGTAAGACTGCGTATTTTAAATGCAGAAATGGAAAGAGCGTATAATTTAGGATTCAGTGATAACAGAACATTTTATTTAATAGCAACGGATGGCGGATTGGTGAACTCTCCTGTAGCGCTAACACGATTGATATTAGCGGTGGGTGAACGTGCTGAGATAATGGTTGATTTAGGAAATGATGCAATTGGTTCAACCTTGGATTTGAAAGCATATAATTCAGGATTCGCACTTGGCTTTCCGGGAGGTGAACCAAATTCAACAGGACAATTTGGCAGTTTATTGAACAACACTACTTTCACTGTTTTACATATTAATATTGCTGCAGCAACGGCCAATCCAATAACAGTAATACCTGCAACACTTGCCAGCAATACCTATTGGACTTCCGCCGATGCTACAGTAAACCGTACCATAACTGTAACTCAAGGACAACCAGGGCCGGGTGGGCTTCCCTTTGCTTTGGATAATACACCATTTGTTTTAACCTACATAAATAAAACCATCCCATTAAATAATATTGAAGCATGGACAATAACCAATAATAACGTGTTCGGACATGCATTTCATATACATGATGTCGAATTTAAATTAATATCGCGCAGCACCGGTTCAGTTGCCAATTATGAAGAAGGATGGAAGGATGTATTATATCTTCCTATAAATTCCTCCGCAACATTTGTAGCAAAGTTTACCGACTATTCCGATTCTATTCATCCTTTTATGTATCACTGCCACTTTGCGCCGCATGAAGATGGTGGTATGATGGGACAGTTTGTTGTAAAAAGCAATTCTACAACGGGTGTTAACGAACTCTCCAATACAAAGAATGATTATTTGATTTTTCCTAATCCAGCTACCAATAGATTATATATTAATTTCTCTTCAACTGAAATGCAGGCTTATTATATAAAAATAAATAATATACTTGGTAAAACAATGTATATGCTTCCTCGTCCACAGTTGCAAAACGGTATTGACATCAGTAATCTTTCTCCGGGAGTATATACGTTAGAACTTACTGATGAGAAAACAAAAATTGTTTCAACAAAGAAATTTGTAAAGGAATAAAATAAAATGAAAAAGAGTATAATTTTTTCCATTTTCTGTTCTTTTGTTTCTGTAGCACATTCACAGACAGTTGGATTAATTAGCCGAACAGCTAACTCATTGGATGGGTATGTATTGTTTGCGCCAATTCAATCGGACACTACTTACCTTATTGATAAGTGCGGCAAAAAAATTCATGAATGGGCAAGTCCTAAGAAGCCAGGTTTATCAGTATATCTTCTGCCTGATGGAAGTTTAATACGTACAGAAGTGAAGCCGAATCCTACTTTTAACACCGGTGGAGCTGCAGGTGGGGTTATTGCAAAGTACGACTGGAACAGCAGTTTGTTATGGTCGGACACCATATCAACTGCCACTTCAACACAAAACCACGATATATGCCCATTGCCTAATGGTAATATTTTAATAGCTATTTGGCAAAGTTATACTTCAGCACAGGCAATAGCTGCAGGTAGAAATCCTGCAAAGCTTGGTGCTACCTTGTGGAGTGCAAAAATTGCAGAGATTCAACCGACAGGTACTTCTGGAGGAAACATTGTGTGGCAGTGGAATCTGTTTGATCATCTTATTCAGGATTTTGATAATACTAAAGCTAATTACGGCGTTGTGGCTGACCATCCTGAACTTATGAATATTAATTTTATAGGTACCGACAGTGCAACCGAAGTAGACTGGACTCACCTGAACGCATTAACTTATAACGCAACACTTGATCAGGTGATGTTCAGTTTCCATAATTTAAGCGAGATTTATATTATTGATCACAGCACCACCACAGCAGAAGCAGCAACTCATGCAGGAGGCAAACACAATAAAGGCGGCGACTTTTTATACCGTTGGGGAAATCCACAGGCGTATAATAGAGGTACAGCTGCCGACAGGAAATTATATCTTCAACACAACCCTACCTGGATACCTGCAGGATATAAAGATGCTGATAAGATTATGATTTTTAATAACGGTGTAGGCCGCACCGGCGGCAATGCTTCTTCAGTAGACATTATTACTCAACCAGTGGATGCAAATGGCGATTATACATTAATTTCAGGCCAAGCTTACGGACCATCTTCTAATTCTTACAGTTATATGAATGCAGTACCATCCAGTTTTTTTAGCCTTAACATGGGTGGCGCACAGCGGCTAAGTAATGGTAATACTATTATTTGTGAAGCTACTAAAGGGAATTTTTTTGAGATTGATTCTTCGGCTAATACTGTTTGGGAGTATATAAATCCAGTGGGCAGTACTGGCCCTGTTGCACAAGGTAGTACCTCGGCTACCAATACTACTTTCAGATGTATTTATTATCCTGCAAATTACAGCGGCTTCACAGGACATACATTAACCGAAGGTAATCCAATTGAATTGAATCCATTACCTTATACTTGTTCGGTTACTACTGGAATTAATGAATCTGTTTATAAAAAAAGCACAAACATTAATGTTGTAAATCCATTTAATGACAAATTGATAATTAATTGTTCAATCAATTTTATAAATACTACTGCCAGTTTAATGGACATTACAGGTAGAATAATTTATAGCAGTAGTATTGATATATCTACCGGTGCCACTACTGAAATAAATTTAGGTTTTGATTTATCAGCAGGTATTTACTTTCTTAATTTAAAATCAGTACACGAGAATAATACGTTTAAATTAGTTCATCAATAAAAAACAATTAAAACAGTTTTAATGAATAACAGTAGCATTAATTATATCGTTTCAACTTTCATTCTTCTTTTGTCTATCCTGCTTTTTAGTTTCGCTGATACTGATAAAAAAGTTATTAAAGATTTCCGTTTGCTTAATGTAAATGGCAAAATGGTATCGCTCAAAGATTACCCTAAAGCCAAAGGATTCATTATTGTATTTACGTGCAATCACTGTCCTTTTGCCAAGCTATATCCCGAAAGAATGAATAAGTTGAATACAAAATATACACCGCTCGGCATTCCATTAATAGCAATAAGTTCAACCGATACTATTACTTATGAAGAAGATTGCTATAAAAGAATGGTAATAAAAGCGAAAGCCGAAAAATTTAATTTCCCATATTTATTTGATGGCCTGCAAACAACAGGAATAAATTTTGGTGCCGAAAAAACCCCTCATGCTTTTATAATTTGGAAAGAAAACAGTGAGTGGGTTATAAAATATAAAGGAGCGATAGATGATAATGGCAAAGAACCTGACAAGGTCGTGAACCATTATGCAGAAATGGCTGCAGATGCTTTATTAAAAGGAAACCCTGTGCCGATAAATAATACTAAATCACTGGGCTGCCAAATACATTACCGCAATGCGCCGGATATTAATCCTGATTATAAACATAAATAAACTTTATGGGTTACAAACAAAAAACTCCTAATAAAAAAACAAGTATTGAGTATGTAAATAAAAAGTCATACATCAATGAAGGAGTGAATCCTCATTGCGTTCGGAATGAAAACCTATTCCCCCTGCTCCTTCACTCCTTTATGGAATTGCCATTCTGAACGAAATGACTAGTCACAATTAAAACCTTACAAAATACTTAACACTAATATTCAAAGAGTTTTATTTGTTTAATCATGAAAAAGGAAAACAATTAAAATAAATAGTGATATTTGTTTTCTTTTATACCATAAAATAATGACTACCGAAGAAATAGCTCGTATCCTCAAACTCACAGCACAGCTGATGGAACTGCATGAAGTTAATCCTTTTAAAATAAAATCGATTGCAAATGCCGCTTTCAAGTTAAATAAATTAGATATTGATTTAGAAGGAAAGTCGCTGGAAGAACTTGAAAAGATTGATGGGATAGGAAAAAGTATTGCAGCAAAAATAATTGAATTGCAAACTACAGGCAACTTAAAGGAGTTGAATGAAATGTTGAAACTGACTCCTGAAGGAGTGGTGGAAATGCTGCGAATAAAAGGAATAGGACCGAAAAAAGTGAGGCAACTATGGCAGGAACTGGAGATTGAAAGTATAGGCGAATTGTTGTATGCATGCAATGAAAACAGGCTTATAACACTAAAAGGTTTCGGGGCGAAAACGCAGGCGGAAGTAAAAAAGCAGGTAGAATTTTTTCAATCTAATATTGGCTGGTATCATTATGCCTCCGTGGAAGAATTTGCAATAAGTTTGGTTGATTGGCTGAAGAAAGAATACAAAACGGAATTGGTTTCGTTAACCGGAGCAATGCGCAGAAAGTGTGAAGTGGTGGATAAACTGGAAATACTTATTGCTGCTGGAAATGCTGTGATTACTAATGATATAACTAATAAATCAACTATTAAAATAGAACTTATTACCTGTAAAGAAAATGAATTTTATACAAAACTGTTTGAAACAACTGCAGGTGAAGGGTTTCAAATTTCAGAGTTCAAGTTTCCAACAGAAATGAAAAACGAAAAGGAGATTTTTTCATTTAATAATCTTCAATATATTGAACCGGAATTAAGAGAGTCCGCTGAAATAATAGCACTTGCGAAAGCAAACAATATTCCAAAGTTGATTGAGGTTACTGACTTAAAAGGCATCCTTCATAATCACAGTACATATAGTGATGGTGTGAATACCTTAAAGGAAATGGCTACCTATTGCAAGGAATTGGGATATGAATATTTAGGAATATGTGATCATTCTCAATCTGCTTTTTATGCTGAAGGAATGAAGATAGATAAAGTTTTGGCGCAACATGCAGAAATTGATGAGTTAAATAAAAAGTTATTTCCATTCAAAATATTTAAAGGAGTGGAGAGCGATATTTTAAATGATGGCTCATTGGATTATGAAGAAGAGGTACTTAAAACATTTGATTTTATTGTAGCTTCAGTACATTCGAATTTAAAGATGACGGAGGAAAAAGCTACTGCACGATTATTAAAAGCAGTTGAAAATATATATACTACAATATTAGGTCATCCAACAGGAAGATTATTACTATCGCGCCCCGGCTATCCTATCAATCATAAAAAAATAATAGATGCCTGTGCTGCTAATGGCGTAATTATAGAATTGAATGCTCATCCTTATCGTCTGGATATTGATTGGCGTTGGATTCCTTATTGTTTGGAACGTGGTGTAAAAATATCCATCAACCCTGATGCTCACGAAAAACAAGGCTATCATGATTTGTATTACGGAACCTGTGTGGCCAGAAAAGGTATGCTTACTAAGGAAATGTGTTTAAATACACTATCTTTATCCGAAATCGAATTATACTTCAATTCCAGAAAATAAAAATTACATCAATATTAAATGGCAATATTAAATAGCATAGCTAGTTGGTGGATGAAGAAGCGGATGCATCAGATTGAGCTGTTCATGAAATATCCGGAAGATGTGCAAAGTGAGAGTTTGCGAAAATTAATTACTTCTGCAAAAGATACGGAATGGGGAAAATCATTTAATTATAAAAACATAAATTCGCTGGAACAGTTTAAAAACACAGTTCCAATTCAGGATTATGATTCTTTGAAACCCTTTATTGAAAGGATGCGTAAGGGAGAGCAGAATATTTTGTGGAATACAGATATAAAATGGTTTGCTAAATCATCCGGTACCACAAATGATAAAAGTAAATTTATCCCAGTGAGTGAAGATAGTCTGGAGAATTGTCATTATAATGGAGGACGCGATATGATTGCGATTCATTGTTCACTAAATCCGGAAACACAATTATTTACAGGGAAAAATCTAGAACTTGCAGGAAGTTTAGTCACTGACAATTTTGGAAACTATGAGTCTCAAAATGGTGATTTATCTGCTATAATGGTTAATAATCTACCCATATGGGCGGAGTTCTTTCGTTCACCGGATTTGGCAATTGCGTTAATGGAAAAATGGGACGAAAAACTGGATAAATTAGCTAAAGCAACCATGCAGGAAAACATTGTAAGCCTTGCCGGAGTGCCTTCGTGGATGATGCTGATAATGAAAAGAGTATTGGATGAATCAGGTAAAAAATCAATAAGTGAAGTATGGCCTAATCTGGAAGTTTATTTTCATGGAGGGGTAAGTTTTAATCCATATAGAGAACAATTTAAAACTATTTTCGATAAGCCGGATTTGAATTATCTTGAATTATACAACGCTACAGAAGGATTTTTTGGCATACAAGACCAACGTAATTCGGACGAGTTGTTATTAATGCTTGACTATGGAATATATTATGAATTTATTCCTTTTGAAAATATTGATGATGAAAACCCAAAAACATTATCTATTTCCGAAGTAATTGTGGATGTTAATTATGCACTTGTAATATCAACTACTGCAGGTTTGTGGCGGTATAAATTAGGTGACACCATTAAGTTTACTTCCGTACATCCTTTTCGATTTAAAATTACAGGCCGAACAAAACATTATATAAATGCGTTTGGTGAAGAAGTGATTATGGAAAATGCTGATAAGGCGTTGATAATTGCCTGTGAAAAATCTTTTGCTCAAATAAAAGAATATACAGTAGCGCCTGTATACATGAATGGCACTGAAAATGGGGCACACGAGTGGTTAATTGAATTCGAAGTATATCCTGAAAATATTGAATACTTTACAGAAATGCTGGATAATGCACTAAAATCAATCAATTCGGACTATGAAGCAAAACGATATCAGAATATGATATTAAAACATCCTATTGTTAAATCAGTTCCCGAAGGTACATTTCACAAATGGTTCGAATCGAAAAACAAGTTGGGCGGACAGCATAAAGTTCCTCGATTGAGCAATGAAAGAAAATTTGCAGAAGAAATTCATTCGATTATTAAACAGTTATAAAATAAATCTATCCCTTGGATTATTTCTCAAGACCTTCCAAAATCTCATCCCTTTATCTCCTAATCTGGCAATCTCCGGCGTTGTTATTTCAGTTAATCGTTGGTTTTATTGATATTTTGACCGAACTATAGAGCAGATACTCCAAACTAAAGAGCAGATACTCCGAACTATAGAGCAGGTACTCCGAACTACAGAGCAGGTACTCCAAACTACAGAGCAGGTACTCCAAACTACAGAGCAGGTACTCCAAACTACAGAGCAGGTACTCCGAACTACAGAGCAGCTTCTTCGAACTATAGAGCAACCCCTCTACTTTGAAGTTGGGCGGCTTTTAACTATTTTCCAGTAGAAAGCACTTGTTTTTAGGTTTTCGGCTATTCATTTGCCTTTAACCTACACTATTATTAATACAATAAAAAAAAGAACGTTGATTTTGATACTGCAATAGTACCCACAGATTTTTGGATGGCAGTTTACAGTTGTAAATCGTCATCCCATAATTAGCTTATGGCAGTTTACTGATTTCTGGAAATTGGATGAAATACAGCTTTGGAGAAATGATACATATATATAAGGTGTGTAAAATGTCGAAAGAGTTTTTATTATTAGAGAGTAAAGAATGATTTAGTACTTTTGGATTGACTTAAATGCAAAAGGTTGTTGGTAAAAATACCAACAATGGCAAAATGACTGAGACAAACAACAAATTACCAGAATGGATTAGACGACAAGCTTCACTTGGGGATAATATTAAAGTTGAGGGAGAAATAAAAGATGAAAATGCCTTTTGGTATTTGTTGCTTAAATGTTGCCCTATGGTGTATGAAAGTTATGCTATCGTTTTGCATCCATTTGCGATAAATTGGGAACTTAAAACTTTGGTTGAATCTGGGCACAAAATCAAAAGGGATGAAAGAAATTTTGATCACTTCAGTGAAGTCAAGTGGACTGAATTCTTTAAAATGTACGGTTATGAGTTTGATTTAACAACGGCATACAAAATACAAAATACAATTTTAAATACTATTCACAGTAGCAAACGCAATTTTAAAATTGAAGATTGGCCAGTTTACTTGCTGTATCCCTCAGAAGGAAGTTGCGAAACAAAAGATTTAAAATTTATTTTTTCTAAACTTACAGAAATATATGGAGATATTCCAGTTAACTATTTTTATAACTTTTTAAAAACGGACAACTGTAAAGAAGATAAGAATCTTAAAGGAAACATATCTGAATTTGAAACATTAAACAACGAAGAATTTTTAAGAGACAATCCAACTGCGATTTTCCCTGACGACAAAACTTGGTGTATAATATCAGACTTTGATTTACCTTTTTCATATGTTGGCGGAACTGACGAATTTATTAACAAAATAACAAACAACTATCATTTTGAAATATTTAAAATTGAAAAGATATTTAATGAAAAACTAGAAACTAACACAATATCGCCTAACTAGCTGTGATTAAAAACAAACATTTTCCAATAAACATTTACATAGCTTTGCCCACAATTAAAAAAGCATAATGAAAAGTAAATTAAATATTATTCTATTTCTATTAATATCGGCAACCGCTTGGGGGCAAAGCAAGTTTAATCTTATTACCACTATTAATGTTGATTGTGATTTTTTTACTACCGATAATCAAAGCAACATATATACTGTTAAAGCCAATGAACTTACAAAATATGATAAGACAGGGAAAGAACTTTATAAATACAGCAATAAAAATTTCGGAAACATTAGTTTTGTAGATGCAAGCAATATGCTTAAAATACTTGTTTTCTATAAAGATTTCCTTCAGGTAGATTTACTTGACAATACATTAAGTTTAAATGGAGAAATAAGTCTGGAGCAAATTGGTTTTCTGCAGGGGCAATTGGTTTGTTCGTCCAATAATAGCAGCATGTGGATATATGACCAGCAGAATTTTGAACTTGTACGAATAGACCAAAATATGCTGCAAACTCAGAAAACAGGAAATTTAAATGCTTCATTATATATCGACCTTCAGCCCAACTCCTTATTGGAATATAATAATAGAGTATATCTTAATAATCCAACAAGCGGAATATTAGTTTTTGATGTGTATGGAACCTATTATAAAACTATTCCGGTAAAAAACGTAACTCTTTTTCAGCCAATCGGCGACTGGGTTTATTATGTAACTAATAAAAAAATAAATGCCTATAATTTAATAACTACCGAAGAGAAGCAATTCGAAACGCCTTTAAGTGATTTCCTAGACTTTAGATTAGAGTTAAATTCACTGATTCTTCAAACATCAAAATCGATTTTGGTATATAACGCAAAATAGATTTATTCCAATTAAGAATCATTTACAAAAAACTTATCCACAATTTTCATTTTTTTACTTGCATAACATTTAAGATTTAGTATTTTCGTTTCGATTTAAAAAAAGATAATCTTTTAATTATGCATATAGCGATAGCAGGAAATATTGGAGCTGGTAAAACAACACTCACCACACTTTTAGCAAAACATTATAAATGGCAGCCGCATTTTGAAGATGCTGATGATAATCCATACTTAAATGACTTTTATGACGACATGCAACGCTGGTCGTTCAATTTGCAGGTATATTTCCTTAACAGCCGTTTTGGTCAGGTTCAGCAAATACGGAATAGTGGTAAAACCGTTATTCAGGACAGAACAATTTATGAGGATGCTTATATTTTTGCTCCCAACCTGCATGCAATGGGATTGATGACTACACGTGATTTCAACAACTATTTTGCATTGTTTAAATTAATGGAATCTTTCATTTCTCCTCCTGATATATTAATTTATTTAAGAGCAACAGTTCCTACCTTGGTAAAACAAATTCAAAAGCGTGGACGTGATTATGAAAACACAATAAGCATTGATTATTTGAGCCGATTAAATGAACGTTACGAAGCATTTATTGCAACATATGAAATGGAACATAAAGATGCCAAGCTCCTGATTATTGATGTTGATACAAATAACTTTTCTGAAAAAGCAGAAGATTTAGGTGTTATTATTAATAAAATAGATGCCGAAATAAATGGTTTGTTTTAGTATCTGCCCCTACTCTGCTTAACAGTATTTAACAGGCTTAATCATTAAAATTAATATACATTCGTGCCAATAAATATAACGTATCCACGTTTACCTTTTAAATAGTACTTTTGCGCGAAATTTATGTTTACATTACTAAAAAAGGAAATCCGAAGTTTTTTAAGTTCCCTGATTGGCTACATAACTATAGTTGTTTTTTTATTGGTGATGGGCTTGTTTTTATGGGTACTGCAAACTGATTCAAATATCATTGACAATGGTTATGCAAATATCGACGGGCTTTTTATAATAGCACCTTGGGTATTTTTGTTTTTAATACCAGCTATCACTATGCGTTCCTTTGCAGATGAGAAAAAGGCAGGAACTATTGAACTGTTATTAACTCGTCCACTTACAGATTTACAAATAATAGTAGCAAAATACCTTGCAGGATTTATTTTAGTTCTCTTCTCCTTATTACCAACTTTAGTTTATTATTATTCTGTACACAAACTGGGCAATCCTGTCGGAAATATTGATACGGGAGGGATGTGGGGTTCGTACATTGGTTTGTTATTTTTGGGAGGTGCTTTTGTTTCCATCGGAATATTTGCTTCTGCAATAACAGATAATCAAGTAGTATCCTTTATTCTTGCATTATTCCTGTGCTTCTTTATTTATACCGGCTTTGATTTTATCAGTTCGTTTTCATTGTTTGGGAAAATAGATAATATTATTCTGGCACTTGGCATTAATAACCATTATGGCTCCATGAGCCGCGGAGTAATTGACACAAGAGATGTGATTTATTTTTTAAGTTTAATTGGTATATTTATATTTAGTACCCGCACTGTATTGGAAAGCCGTAAATGGTAGTGAAAGAATTAGGAAGTGAAAAAAACGACTAGAAATAAAAGAAGAGATTTAACAACACTTGGTTTAACAATCATCATTTTGATTTTGCTAAACTTTGTAGGTTCGTTTGTATTTCATCGTTTCGATTTAACTTCTGAAAAACGTTATACACTTTCTGATGCAACAAAAAAGTTATTAGGCAAGTTAAACGATGTAGTATATGTAAAAGTATATTTGGAAGGAGATTTCTCTTCTGGATTTAAAAACCTTAGAAAAGAAACCAAGGAATTGCTGAATGAGTTCCGTGCTTATTCAAACGATAATCTGGAATATGAATTTATAAATCCTTCTGCCAATCCGGATAAAAAACAACAGAAAGAAATTTTCAAACAGCTATACGATAAAGGGCTGCATCCAACTAACGATGTACAATCGAAAGGAGTAAGCGAAAAATCTGAAAACATTATATGGCCTGGAGCAATAGTGTCTTACAAAGGACATGAACTGCCATGTCAGTTGCTTAAAACACAAGGCACAGAAGGAGGACTGAATAATTCAATTCAGGCATTGGAATACGAATTTGCAAGCTGTATCAATAATTTAAATACTGTTATTAAACCCGAGGTAGCTTTTATTTCAGGACATGGAGAATTGGATACATTGGCTGTTCAGGATATTTTTAATTCTTTGCAGGATTACTATATCATGCGAAGAATTTCTATTAATGAACAGCTGGATGCTTTAAAACCATTTAAAGCAATTGTAATTGCCAAACCAGACACGTTGATTTCCGAAAAAGATAAGTTCATTATTGACCAGTTTATTATGAATGGAGGAAAGGTACTCTGGGCTGTTGATGCTTTGAATACAAGCGTGGATTCATTACATGTTTTAAGGCAAACAATGGCTATTCCATATGATTTGAATCTGGACGATATGTTGTTTAAATATGGTGCCAGAATCAATCCGAATCTTGTAATATCTATGGATGCTGCCGAAATCCCTATTAATCAGGCAATGCGCGGTGAAGCTCCAAGGATAGTACCGATGCCATGGATATTTACACCATTAGCTACTCCGATAAACAAACATCCTATTTCAAAGAATCTGGATTTGGTTAAAATTACTTATGGTTCGAGCATCGATACTATTTCGGCAAAAGGAATAACAAAAACAATATTATTACAATCCTCTAAATATTCAAAGACATTAACTTCACCCGTTCGAATAGATTTAAATTATCTTGGATATAAACCGCTTGCTAGAGAATTCACAGATTCGTACCAACCGATGGCTGTTCTGTTAGAGGGGGAGTTCAAATCATTATATGAAAATCGACCTCTCGACAAAGTGTTTCTGAAAGAAATAAATTATAAAAACAAGAGTAAAAAAACAAGTATGATTGTTATTTCTGACGGTGATATTATGCGCAATGATATTCAGCCATCGTCCGGCAAATCCTATCCGCTGGGTTTTGATAAATACACCGGAAAAATGTATGGTAACAAAAATTTCATTCTCAATTGTATTAATTACTTATGCGATGATTCAGGTTTATTAAGTGTTCGTTCGAGAGAATTAACCTTGCGTATGCTTGATAAAGAAAAAATAAAAGAAGGTAAATTGAAGTGGCAATTAATAAATACGTTGCTTCCGATATTAATAATAATTTTATTCGGATTATTTCAGAACTATAACCGTAAACGTAAATATGCACGATAGTTTATTGGTTTACTTGTTTACTGGTTCATTAGTTTATTTGAAGTATAAATCTTCAATTTTTAATACTTCACCAATACTTAAATGAAAAAAAACAGAATAGCAATAATTTTGGTTATAATACTTGGGGCAGCCTCCATTTGGTTTGTAATCAATAATCATAATGGTACTATTAAAGAAACATTGAGAGACTTTGCAGTTGCTGACACTGCATCTATTACCAAAATATTCCTTGCAAATAAAAATGGAAATACGGTAACTCTCGAACGGAAATCACCAGGAAGATGGATGGTAGATGGGAAATACAATGCAAGAATGGATTGTATAAAAACATTGCTTGTTACAATTAAAAAGGTCGATGTAAAAGAACCTATTGGGAAACATGCCATAGATAACGTGATAAAACGCCTTGCTTCGAAAGCAATACGATGTGAAATTTATCAGAATGATAAACTTACTAAAGCTTATTATGTTGGAACAGAAACACAGGATGCATCAGGTACATACATGATTCTGATTGATCTTAAAACAATGCTTCCATCAGCAAAACCATTTGTTACTTATATTCCCGGATTCGATGGATATTTAACCACCCGCTATTTTACTGAACAAAATGGATGGAGAGATAGAACTGTTTTCAATTACAATCCGAATGAAATAAAATCGGTAAAGTTGGAAGTAACCGGCAAACCTGAAAATGATTACGAACTTTCTGTAAAAGGAAATAATGATTATCAGATTAAAATGCTTTCAACAAATAAAACAGTTTCGAATATTGACACGTTAGCTGTGAAGCAGTATCTTTCATACTTTCAGCAGATAAACTTTGAAAGTTTTGAGGTTAGCATTACTCAGCCACAAATTGATTCCACCTTAAAATGCCAACCTATAAATACACTTACAATTACAGATACTAAAGGAATTGCAAATAAAACTAAGTTTTATGCTAGATGGCCAAGACGCCATGGATTATTTGATCCGGCAGGCAAGGAGATTGTGTATGATACTGATAGATTGGATGCGTTACTTGATAACGGAAAAGATTTTGTAATGTGTCAATACTATGTTTTTGGAAAAGTTCTTCCTCTTGTTGATTACTTTCTGAAGAAGCAGAAGAGGTAATAAAATTAACTAATGTAGGTGTATGTTAATATGGCTGTGTCCGAGGCCACTGCCAATATGGCCACAGGAATGACCAATACCCGTCCAGAAAGAACCACTTGAACGACCACCACCACTTCCTTTGCCATCATCATCTATTAATGCTACAATACCAACTTTATAAACTAAATAATTAACAGGAATGTCAATCAATTGCATATCTGCAGTATTTCCTAAACGTTGCAAAGAGGTTAAATCAGCATAATTACCAGGCACTTCAGAATGTGTTAACATAACACCTGCATCCAAAAAAACACCGCCAACTTTTATCAATAAACCCGCACTGCCTCCCACATCAATTCCTTCTGTCTTTGTTATATGGCTGGAAGTACTGGCAGTTCCATCATCAGGCTGAATAGTCATATTACTATTGTATCCTCTTAAGCCGGCAAACACTTCGGCATAGGGTAATAATTTACTATTAAAACAACTTGCATAAAACTTTGCTCCCCCATTTACAGTATAAAAAGTGTTTCCGAAATATACTTTAGCTGTGCCTGATTCAGGGGCAAGCAATGGCATATTATCCAAATGTTTGTACCCCATGTTTGCAATGCTTGCTTCACCACCGAACCGAACACAAAAAGGAGGTTGCTTATCTGGCTGGTAATTATTTCGTCGGTATTTATTATAGGAATTGTATCGACTACCAGATAAATTAATTGCAGAAGAATATAAACCTATCCCACCTCCTATTCCGATTACGGGAGCTACAGCATTATTAAGTGTTACCGGACTAATTACATTCAAATCAAACATAGGTTGAGCATTGATTTTTGAAAATATCAGTACAGAAATTATAAGAAGTAATACGTTTTTAGTATTTATATTTTTCATCCGTATTGTTTTAGAAATTTATTGTTTCGACAGAAGATAAATGGAAGGGTTTATTCGTTAACAAAAATTGTATAATTAACTTAGGACTAGCAAATAGTTAATGTTTATTACATTAACTTCTAAAACATAATTTTCTCAATTAACACAATATCGATAAATATGTAATGACTAATGATAACAGTTTTCTTTTCTACCATTTTACACTTAAATTATGCAGATAGTTTATTGTGAATACGTAAGTCCAATACGTATTCCATTTCGTAACTTTGCGCTATGGAATTAGAAAACATAATAGAATTCAAATCATCCCCTGAGATGAGAGAGAAACTCATTGCGTATGGTTTTGTAAAAACATTTGCTGAGGGAGAAGTTATACTCAATGAAAACACATATATAAAAGCAATTCCAATTGTTATTTCAGGCAGCATAAGAGTAATGCGAATGGATGAGGAAGGACGAGAAATGCTTTTGTATTATATAAAAGTAGGAGAAAGTTGTATCATGTCTTTTTTGGGCGGCATACATCAGGATACCAGTAAAGTGAAAGCAGTGGCGGAGGAGCAAACAGAAATTCTATTTATTCCGATAGATAAAGTAAATCTATTGATTAAAGAATTTCCGGAGTGGCTTGACTATATTTTCAGATTATATCATAAGAGGTTTGAAGAACTGCTGGAAATGATAAATGCTGTTGCCTTTAAAAAAATGGATGAACGATTGCTCGATTTCATTAAAAACAAGTGCGATAATAATCATTCTTCTACTATTGCCATTACGCACGAACAAATAGCAAATGAAATGGG